>JBEGRP010000080.1:0-6249 GCA_041180345.1 Actinomycetota bacterium
TATGGCGCGATTCTGGGCTCGGTGGCGTTCGGCTTCTCCACCACTCAGGTGATTTTCTACGGCATCGCCGCTAACGTGGTTGCGGGTGTGGGTGCTGCGTTCGGTGGCTGGTTGGATAACCGCATCGGCACTAAGACCACGATCGTTGCCAGCCTGACCGGTCTGCTGCTGGCGGGCCTGGGAGTGTTCGCATTCGCCGGCGCCGGAAAGATCACCTATTGGATTGGTGGCCTGATCCTCTGTTTGTTCGTGGGTCCGGCACAGGCATCGAGCCGAACCTTCGTCGCTCGCTTCACCCCCGAGGGGCGCGAAGGCGAGATCTTCGGCATCTACCAAACCACTGGAAAAATCACCAGTTTCCTCAGCCCAAGCTTCTGGCTAATCTCGACCGGAATCGCCACTGCGGCGGGTGTCGCTCACAGTGCGATCTTTGGCATCCTCGGACTGATGGTGGTTCTGGGTGCAGGTCTTTGGTTGCTGCTTAGGGTGCACCCAAACCCAGTAATGGCGGACTAACTGTATTTCTACTTTGAGTAGAATAGAGCCATGACGAAGCGCAGCCGTAGCCAGGGTGAACTGGAATCCGCCTTGCTGGATGTTCTCTGGGACGCGGCTGAATCAGATTCCGAAGCCCAACTCTCTTCTCAGGAAATCTTGCAGCGCGTCGCCCCCGACGGCAGTCTGGCAATCACAACCGTATTGACCGTGCTTAGTCGCTTGGTCGAGAAGGGATTAGTGACGCGTGAAGCCGGTGCCGGAAGGTCACTGCTATTTGCTCCGGCTTCCAGCCGCGCCCAGCATGACGCTGGCCTGCTAATGAAGATTTTTGAAGGCAGTGAAAACCCGCTGCTGGCGTTTTCACATTTCGCAAAGTCACTGAACGCGCAGCAGCTGGCAGATCTGCAGCGCAGTCTCAATCGCGACTAATCAATGCTGGGCTACGGAGCTCTACTGGGTCTAAGCCTGTTCTGGCTGCTGGCCAGCGGTTTGCTGGGTTCTTGGGCTCTGCGTCGGTTTGCGCCCAAAGCCGCGCCAAGAATCCGGCTGGTTCTTTGGCTGGCCGGCCTCTATTCGTTGATCTTCTCTGCGCTCACTGCTTTGACGTCAACCGCAATCATTCTCTCCATCAGTTGGTTGGGGCTGGATAAAGTAACTGCCGGTCGCGGCAACATCGGCTACATTCTCCTAATCAGTGTGCTCCCCTGGGCGGGGCTGGCCTTGTTTGCCGGGCTAGTCGGACTGCTAATAACAAGGTTTGAGCCCGCTCGCCAAGCAGCAAGGCAGACCACCGAGCTACTGACTCTGGCGGGCACGCCGGCTGGTTCGCGTTCTAGACGCCGGTTACCTAGCCGCGGCCCTTATTGATTCCTCCAAGAAGCCGATGATTTTGCTGACCGAGGAAGTGAGACGGCTGCTGGAACCAGAAGAGTTTCAAGCTGTTCTGTGGCACGAAGTGGGGCACGCCATGGGGCAGCACAACGGACTTAATCGAATCGCTCGGGTGGCGGCGGCATTTGCCCCTCGTCTTCCGCTCTGTCGCGATATTGCCAACGCCGTGGAGTCTGCGTGCGAAGAGTTGGCCGACGACTTCGCGCTGAGACACGTGGCGCCAGGGGACTTGGCTGCCGCCACGGCGAAGTTCGCCTTCTAGTTCTTCTTAGTCTTCTTCATGAAATAGAAGAAGAAGGTCGAAGTCACGGGATGACCGTCCGCAGAGATCACGTGATAGGCCACCGAATACTTGCCGTACGTGGTCAGCTTGCCCAGTGACGCTGAGAGAGTTTGTCCGACGACCCGGGAATCAGCAAGACTGACCAATCGCTTTTTTGGATCTCTGACCTCAATCTGATTGCCGCTTTCCAGGGCCAGAAGGTCGTCGTCAAAGGTAAGTGTCACGACTTTGGGGGCAACGTATACAGTGCTGGATACCCTAGGCGTGGATGTCAGCAGTTGGGCGTGCGCGCTAGCTGGTCCCACATAACTTGAAAGGCTTGTGGTGAAAGCCAAAACCGTCACCACAAGCCCTCTAAGCACAGATCGCATCTGGCTATTTTACGGTTACGCTCGGCGCAGTGTTGTGCTCGGTGTTGTCAGCGACTTTGTCGGCACCGCTGCCATCGGTCACATCCCAGCTGTTGTAAATAGGGTGCAGGGTCGCCGGCGCGGTTACGGTCTGCTTCTTGGTCTCGGTCTTGCCGTTGACTTTGACCTTTACGGACTTAACGGTGGTCTCGCCAGGAACGACAACGTTGCAGGTCTGAACAGCCTTGAAGAAGACGGTCTTGCCCGACTGATCCGCGGCCCACTTGATCTGGACTCCGAAATCGGCGTAGCTGTTGGCTGCGACGGCTGGGTCCACCGACTCAGGGCCGTCTGGGATATCAAAGTCGGGACTAGTCGCAGTCCAAGTAATTGTGTAAACACCGTTGGCTGAGTTCTTTGCGATGCTGGTCTTCCAGCCCGGAACATACTGGGTCTTAGGTACAGTGCTTCCAGTGCCCTGAGCGGCTACAGGGATTTCTACACTGAAGGCGTGAGTTCCCCACTTAGTGCCAGCTAAAGTCTTACCGGTGTTTGGGTCAACCAGGTTCTCTTCCTCTGCAGTGCAACCGTGACCCACTCGGAAATTCAGCACACCCGACTGGCCAGCAGTGATTGCGCTGACAGTGCTTCCAGTCGCGTCAACGCCTGGTCGAATGCTTACGTGGGCCGATGCAGGCGAGGCGGTGGCCGCCAGGAGTGCCAATGCTGCGGCGATGGAAAGTGGTCGGGAGAAGCGCATGCCGGTGTACCTAACTTGTTCTATTCGTTGTAGAACAAGTCTATTTCTACATTTCGTAGAATTGCAAACTAGCCCAGCGGCTCGTTACCCACATCGGTGATGTGGAAGTTCAGGTGCGAGCGTGACGCGGTTGGGCCGCGCTGTCCCTGGTAGCGGTTGAGGTACTTGGCGCTGCCGTAAGGGGTCTCCGCCGGCGACGAAAGCTGGAAGAAGCAGAGCTGCCCTACCTTCATGCCTGGCCAAAGCTTGATCGGCAGGTTGGAGACGTTCGCTAGCTCTAGGGTTACGTGACCCTTGAAACCGGGGTCCACGAAACCTGCGGTGCTGTGAGTCAAGAGACCTAGGCGGCCGAGTGAGGACTTACCCTCGAGGCGAGCCGCGATGTTGTCCGGCAGAGTCACAAACTCATAGGTGCTGCCCAGCACGAACTCTCCCGGGTGAAGAATGAATGCCTCGTCGTTGCGAACCTCAACCATCTGAGTCAACTCGGCCTGCTCTTCGCGAGGGTCGATGTAGGCGTACTTGTGGTTGTCAAACAGTCGGAAGAATCGGTCCAGACGGACATCGATGCTGGATGGCTGAATGAGGTCCAGGTTCAGTGGCTCGAGGCCGATGTTGCCGGCTTCGATCTGGGCGCGGATATCGCGATCTGACATGAGCATAAGACAAGGATATACCTTTAGTGCTCTAGGCCAGACCGCCTCTGGATTCGCTTCAACCAGGCGGGAGCCCACCAGTTGAACTCACCGAATAGGCGCATCAAGGCGGGAACCAGGAAGGCGCGAACGACGGTGGCGTCCAGCAGAATCGCGAATGCCACACCCAGTCCCAACAGCTTCATGATCGACACGTCACTGGTGATGAATGCGAAGAACGATACCGCCAGAACCAGAGCGGCAGTGGTGATGATTCTGCCCGAGTGCTGCAGGCCATAGCTGACGCTATCGATGGTCGATTGGCCCTTGTCGTGCTGTTCCTTGATTCGGCTCAGCAGGAAGAGTTCGTAGTCCATGCTCAGACCAAAGGCAATGATTGCAACCAGCACCATGGTCGAGGAATCCAGGGTTCCGGTGGTCTGGAAGTCGCCCACCAGCCACTTCAAGTTGCCGTCCTGGAACACCCAGGTCAGGAAGCCCATGGTCGCACCCAGCGAAAGCAGGTTTAGCAGCACAGCCTTGATTGGCAGAATCACCGAGCCGGTGAAGAAGAAGAGCAATATCAGCGTCGTGCCGGCAAGCCAGATCAGTGCCAGCGGCAGGTTGTCCGAGATTCCGAGGAGCGAGTCGGTGTAACTTGCACCGACACCGCCGACCCGCACGTAGTTCAGGTCGGTCTTGAGGTCGCGGACCTTCAGCACCAGATCGTAGGAATCCAAAGAGCGCGAGTCCACATTGGTGATTGCCTGGACGCGAGTCAGGCCATCGGTGGTGTAACCGGTGAATGCTGGCGCATAGCCGGTGTCGAGCGTGCCGTTCTGAGTGATACCCAGCGGGCTCTGCACGCGGACGATCCCCTTCAACTGGCTGAGTTCACTGGTGTAGGAAATCAGCTGGTTCTGGGATGGATGGCCCAGAATCACCTCGATCGGGGTGCCTTCGCGACCACTGAAACGCGTGCGAATCTGATCGTTGGCCACCACTACCTTGGCGGTCTTGGGAAGCACTCGGTCATCCACCAAACCGTATACGGTCGACTGGCTAAGTGAAGCCAAACCACCGAGCGCGAGCAGCACCACAAACAAGACTGGCAGCGGGCGGCGCATTACGGTTCGGCTGATGCGCTCCCAGGCGCCAGTCTCCTTCGGTGTCAGGTCACCGCGAAGAATCTTCAGCTTATTGATGCGATCGCCAAGCAGGTTCATCGCCGCTGGCAGCGCCAGGATTGCACCGAGGATTGCGAAACCGACCACACCGACACCCGCGACCGCAAAGGTGCGCAGGAAGTACTGCGGGAAGAAACCGAGGGCCAGCATCACCAGCGCCACGGTTAGTCCGGAGAAGAACACGGTGCGGCCGGCAGTGCGGACCGACTCCTGAACGGCCTCGGACACCGAACGGCTGACCCGCTCCTCGCGGTAGCGATTCACGATCAGCAACGCGTAGTCGATGCCAAGACCGAGCGCCAAACCGGTGATCAAGTTGACGCCAAAGATTGAGGTGTCCGCCGCCTGGGACGCGATGTACATGGCGAAAAGTGACCCGATGGCAGCAACGGCTGCAACCACGAATGGCAAACCGGCAGAAACCACCGAGCCGAAGGCCAGCACCAGCAAGAGCATGGTCAGCGGAACTGCGATTGACTCCGCTCGGGCGATGTCGCCGCTGATGCTTCCGTTGATCGAAGAGGTGACCACCGAGCCGCCAGCCATATAGACGCGAGCGCCGTGGAACCAGCCGTCGAACTGCTTTTGCAATTTCTCTCCAGTTGCGCCGTAGTCGGCCGACTTGTCAAAGTAGGCAAAGAAATAGACCTCGTTGCCGTCGGTGGACCGCAGCGATGCTGGCGAGCCCAGCGTGTAGTAGCTGGTGACTCTGTCAACGCCTGCGGCGGCGGCTAACTCGGTGGTGAATTTTTCAGCCAAAGCCACGCTTGTCGGCGCATCCGCGGAGTCTTTGAAGTCAATCAGGGCAACGGCATCCGGAGTTGCCTCCTTGAACCTGTCCTGAAGTAGGCGGGCCACCACTCCGGATTCGGAACCCGGGTTGTCATAGCCGCCGGCCTTCAGCTGGCCGAAAGACTGGAACCCCCAGAAACTGGCCAGGGCCAAGAGTGCCACAAAGCTAAGCAACACCCACTTCGAGTGACGCGTGACGAGTTTGGCGACGGCGTTCATTGGTCTCAGCCTACTTCGGTTCGACCTAGTCGAACAGCTCGCCTTCCAGCGGATCGCGCTCTACGCCACCCATGAATCGAAGCACGGCCGGGTCCACCATTACGTCACGCATCTGGATGGCGCGGGTCAAATACAGCCCTTCCAGGGAGCGCACCCGGCTCAGCGCCACGTATGTCTGACCCGGGGCGAACGCGCCTCGACCCATGTCAATCTGCACCTCGTCGTAGGTCTGACCCTGACTCTTGTGAACGGTAACCGACCAAGCCAGGCGCAGCGGAATCTGACGGAACTCAGCGACCGGAACGGCCACCAGGACTTCCTTTACCTTGCCACTGGCTTCGTCGAAGTCCTCCTCGATTTCGTAGCGCACCTTTTCCCAGGTGCTCAGGCCCACGTCATGACGTTCGCCATCCACCTCAACAATCACGCCGCCGCTGGAAGGAAGCTCCACCACGTGGCCGATCGTGCCGTTGACCCAGCGCTTGACCACGGTTCCGTCCTTGGCGCGCTTGTTGCCGTCGTCGTTCTTGATGAACATCACCTGAGCACCCACCTTGAGCTCCAGCACAGGATCAGCGGGCAAGGTGTTTCCAAATGCTCGCTGATCGCCGTCGCCAAAGATTGCGTGGAACTG
>JBEGRP010000081.1:0-4895 GCA_041180345.1 Actinomycetota bacterium
CGCAGCACCCACACCCGCAACCACGTTAGCGGCGATGCCGTAGAAAATCACCTGAGTGGTGGAGAAGCCGAACGCCACCGAGCCCAGAATCGCGCCATACATGAAGACGCCGGCCAAGCCGTCGCGATAAACCGCCGAGGCGATCAGGAAGCGCAGGGTGTCGGGTGAGTGCTTCGAGAGACCCTTGAGCTGTGCCCAGAGTGCCTTATAGCTTTCCAGGATCGATTCCTTGGCGGCAGTGTTGCGGGCCTTCACCTCGGGGACAAAGATCGCCAGCGGGATGGTGAACACCAGCATCCAGATGGCGCTGAAGAGGAATAGGACACGAATGTTCTCGGCCTGGTCGGTGCTGATGCCGAACCAAGGCTGATCCGGCAGAACGAAGCCGACCAGCGAGACCAGCAGCAGGATGATGCCACCGACGTAACCCAAGCCCCAAGCCAGGCCGCTGACCTTGCCCATGTTGTCCTTGGTGGTCACCTGCTTCAGCATCGCGTAGTAGTTGATGAAGGCGGTCTCTTGAACCACCGAACCGATGGCGTAGAGCACCACACCGAAAATCAGGAAGGCTGGGTCCGGAAAGACTAAATAGGACAACGCCATGATGGCGATCAGGATCACCGAGTTGGCGAGTAGCCAAAACTTGCGCTTGCCGGAATCGTCGCTGCGACGACCGAAAATCGGTGCGCTTACCGCGACCAACACCGAGGCGATGATGCTGCCCAAGGAGAGCACGCTGGTGTTGGTGTCTTTTTCACCGAAGGCGCTACTCGTGATGTAGGTGGCGAAGATGAAGGTCTGAATCATCGTCGGATAGGGCTGTTCCGCCCAGTCCCATAGGGCCCAGGCCCAGGTTGCGCGTCTACTTGGGCGTGCCGAAGCTACATTGCTCATGGCTTCAGATTACTGGTTCAAACTTTGGCAGGTAATAACAGTGCCTGTTAAAGGAATGACATTTCCTCCACTTTCCTGATTGACTCTTCTCATGACTCAGACAGTGACTTTGAACAATGGTGTTGTAATGCCGATCATGGGGTTTGGCGTGTTCCAGATTCCAGACGCCGAGACAGAGGCTGCGGTTACCAGCGCCTTGGAGATTGGCTACCGATCCATTGATACCGCCGCTGCTTATCAGAATGAGGCCGCAGTTGGCCGAGCTATTGCCGGCAGCGGAATCGCCCGCGAAGACGTTTTTGTTACTTCAAAACTTTGGGTCCAGGACGCCGGTGACGAGAACAACACCCTGCGCGCTTTCGACAAGAGTCTGTCGCTGCTCGGCATGGACTACGTCGACCTTTATCTGATTCACCAGCCCTTTAGCGACTACTACTCGCAGTGGCGCGCGATGGAAAGGATTCTCGGTGAAGGCAGAGCCCGCGCAATCGGAGTGTCCAACTTCCCAATCGATCGCTTGGTAGACCTTTCGCTAAATAACGAGATCACCCCAGCGGTGAATCAGGTGGAGACCCACCCATTCCGTAACCAGATTGAGAACCAGTCGCAGATGGCCGAACTCGGTGTTCAGATCGAATCCTGGGCTCCGTTTGCCGAGGGAAAGAACGACCTGTTCACGAACCCGACTCTCACGAAGATTGCCGCCGCGCACGGAAAGACCGTAGCCCAGGTGGTTCTTCGTTGGCTTGCCCAGCGAAACGTGGTGCTGATTCCAAAGTCGGTAACGCCGGCTCGCATGAAAGAGAACTTCGAGTCACAGGACTTCGATCTGACGCAAGAAGAAATGGATCAGATCAACGGTCTGGATACCGGCGCGTCCCAGTTCTTCGATCACCGCGATCCTGCCATGGTCCGCTGGCTGTCCGCGCGGCGTTTAGACGCTTAGCTCGGCGTCGTGCTCCTGTCGGCTCTGCGGCAAGCCGACTGCCGGTTTAGGCCAGCAGACTGACAGTGTCCGCGCTCACCTGTGCCGGAACCAGTACCACTCTTTCATTCGGAGTGTCATTTGGCGCGTGGAAGGTCAGGTAGGTATCGCCGGATGAGGTCTGCAGCAGCATTCCGTGGCCGCCGTTCTTAGCCCAGATTGGCTCTGGCTGTTGAGTCCATGGCCCCAGCACCGAGCCGCTGGCCGAACGCGCGAAGCCCATTGCATAGCCTTCGTCACCAAACGCCGACCACAGCATCAGCAGCGAGCCGTCTGGCGCGTCAATCAGAAAAGCTCCATCGGTGAACAGCGGGTCCTTCGCGAGACCGAGCTCCTCGGGAGGGTTCACGCCCGGCGGGAACCAGAGCGGTTTGCTCCAGGTGGCCGCCGAGGAGCGGAACAGTAGGACCGGGTCTCCGGCTGCGGTTCGCAGGTCCCCGCTCAGTGGAAGGGCGTACATCTCGCCATCGGCCAAGCCAGGTGCGGTT
Organism: Actinomycetota bacterium; assembly: GCA_041180345.1. Taxonomy (GTDB): domain Bacteria; phylum Actinomycetota; class Actinomycetes; order Actinomycetales; family Microbacteriaceae; genus Rhodoluna. The sequence goes on from JBEGRP010000081.1 coordinate 2,368, forward strand.
GCGGTTGCCTCGGCACCTCGGCTGTAGACCAGCCAGTGGGTGCCGTCGCCATCGGTGTACAGGGTTCCATCAAGGCATGGCAGGTCGGTTGGGGTTACTGGTCCGTCGCTGTGCGGTAGGTAAGGGCCGGCGACCTCGGTGGCTTTCAGGATGGCCACACCGCGCACTTTTGGCTTGGGGGCGCTGGTCGCGAAAGTGGCAAACATATAGAAGGCCCCGTCCACTTGGTGCACTTCAGGCGCCCAAAACTGGGTGTCGCCCCAGAAATCACTCGGTGGCCTGAAGGCCGGTATGGGTCCGGTCCAGTCAATCAAGTCTTGGCTGGCGTAGCAGTCGAAGCCGGTGCCCGGACCGCCCCAGAGATTGCTGTCGGTGGTTCCGAATAGCGTGAACCTTCCCGGCTCAGACTCGATGATGAAGGGATCGCGCATGCGGATTTCGGACAGCCTCATGGCTTTGAGTGTGCCATCTCGCGCGTCATCTCAGCCACCAAGGCAGCCGCTACCAGCTATCGAAATCAAGACTTGAGTCACCTTGACTCAACTTTCGTGATATTTGCTTGACAAGTTTTTGACCCCATGTCAAACTTGAGTCCAGATGGCTCAACTCCCTGTTGGGTCGCGAACCAAGAAACAATCAGCCCCGCATGGGGATAGGCCCAAAAGGCAGTAGGAGATCAGAAATGGCACGTGCAGTAGGTATTGACCTCGGTACCACCAACTCGGCAGTTTCGGTGCTCGAGGGTGGCGAACCAACCGTAATCGCCAACGCAGAAGGCTTCCGCACCACCCCATCGGTGGTTGCATTCACTAAGGACGGCGAAGTGCTGGTTGGCGAGACCGCCAAGCGCCAGGCCGTCACCAACGTTGACCGCACCATCGCTTCGGTCAAGCGTCACATGGGCACCGACTGGAAGTTCGCCCTGGACGACAAGAAGTACACCCCGCAGGAAATCTCGGCCCGAATCCTGGCCAAGCTGAAGCGCGACGCCGAGACCTACCTGGGTGAGGCAGTGACCGACGCGGTTATCACCGTTCCGGCCTACTTCAACGACGCCGAGCGTCAGGCTACCAAGGAGGCCGGCGAGATTGCTGGTCTGAACGTACTTCGCATCATCAACGAGCCAACCGCCGCTGCTCTGGCCTACGGTCTGGACAAGGGCAAGGAAGACGAGCTGATCCTGGTTTACGACCTGGGTGGTGGAACCTTCGACGTTTCGCTGCTTGAGGTTGGTAAGGACGACGGCTTCAGCACCATTCAGGTGAAGGCAACTTCGGGTGACAACCGCCTCGGTGGTGACGACTGGGACCAGCGCCTGGTTCAGCACCTGATCAAGCGCTTCAAGGAGACCACCGGCGTTGACGTCAGCAATGACAAGATCGCGTTGCAGCGTCTGAAGGAAGCAGCCGAGCAGGCGAAGAAGGAGCTCTCGCAGGCCACCCAGGCAAACGTTCAGCTGCCATACCTGAGCCTCACCGAGAATGGTCCAGCCAACCTGGACGAGACCATCACCCGCGCCCAGTTCCAGGACCTTACTTCGGACCTGCTGGAGCGCACCAAGAAGCCATTCAACGACGTAATCAAGGAGGCTGGCGTCAAGCTGGCCGACATCGACCACGTTGTTCTGGTTGGTGGTTCCACTCGTATGCCTGCAGTTGCAGACCTGGTCAAGACTCTGACTGGTGGCAAGGAGCCAAACAAGGGCGTAAACCCTGACGAGGTAGTTGCCGTTGGTGCGAGCATCCAGGCCGGTGTGCTGAAGGGTGAGCGCACGGACGTTCTGCTGATCGACGTCACCCCACTGAGCCTCGGTATCGAGACCATGGGTGGCATCATGACCAAGCTGATCGAGCGCAACACCGCCATCCCAACCAAGCGTTCGGAGACCTTTACCACCGCGGCTGACAACCAGCCATCGGTGAGCATTCAGGTCTACCAGGGTGAGCGTGAGTTCACCCGCGACAACAAGAGCCTGGGTAACTTCGAGCTGACCGGCATCGCACCAGCACCACGCGGTGTCCCGCAGGTCGAGGTCACCTTCGACATCGACGCCAACGGCATCGTTCACGTCAGCGCCAAGGACAAGGGCACTGGCAAGGAGCAGTCCATGACCATCACCGGTGGTTCCTCGCTGAGCAAGGAAGACATCGAGCGCATGGTGAAGGACGCCGAGGAGCACGCCGCCGAGGACAAGGCTCGTCGCGAGGAGCAGGACGTTCGCAACACCGGCGAGCAGATCGTTTACCAGACCGAGAAGCTGATCAAGGAAAACGACGAGAAGCTGCCAGAGGATGTTAAGACCGAGGTTCAGGCCGACGTTGACGCACTCAAGGCCGCACTGGCCGGCGAGGACATCGAGGCAGTGAAGGCCGCCACCGAGAAGCTGAACACCAGCGCACAGAAGCTGGGCGAGGCAATCTACGCGGCTGCCGCAGCCGAGCAGCCAGCCGAGGGCGAAGCCGCTTCGGGCGAAGACGTAGTTGACGCCGAGGTTGTCGACGACGAGGACGAGAAGAAGTAATGGCCGA
>JBEGRP010000082.1:0-4887 GCA_041180345.1 Actinomycetota bacterium
TGTGGGCGAATGGTCGGGTATTCCGCGGTGGCACCCTGAGTAACAGCGAAACCGAGAATTTGATTAGATCCATCGACGGTGAGCGCGGGGGAGAGGGTGTTGACTCCGGCGGTCTCCAGCCACTTTCCGGTCCAGTCCTTGAGGTCTCGTCCGCTTACGGCTTCCAGTTCAACTAGAAGGTCGTCCAGAACGGTGTTTTGCCACGAGTGCTTGCGGAAGTAATTGCCGACTCCGGTGACGAAATGCTCGGTGCCGACAAAGGCAACCAATTGCTTCAGTGCGCTCGCGCCCTTGGCATAGGTGATGCCATCGAAGTTAGCTTCGACATCTTTCAGGTCTTTGATCGGATCAACGATCGGGTGAGTAGTTGGCAGCTGGTCCTCGGTGTAGGCCCAGAGTTTTTCCTGCGCACAAAAGGTAGTCCAGGCATCCTTAAACTCGGTGACTTCAGCAGTTGCCCACTCCGAGATGAACTCCGCGAATGATTCGTTCAACCAGAGGTCATTCCACCACTTCATGGTGACCAGGTTGCCGAACCACATGTGAGCGAGTTCGTGCAGAATCGTGATTGCGCGACGCTCGTGGAGGGCAATCGGCTGCTGGCTGCGGAAGATGTACTTCTCGTTGTAGGTGACACAACCAGCGTTTTCCATCGCGCCCATGTTGTATTCGGGCGTGTAAATCTGGTCGTACTTGTCGAATGGGAACTCGACCTGGAACTTGGACTCGTAAAACTCGACGCCCTTGGCCGTGATGTCCATCATGTACTCGGCCTCGACGAACTCCTTCAGGGATTGCCGACACCAAACACCCAGCGGAACCTTGCGGCCGGTCATGGTATTCAGATCACCGGAGATGCCGTGATATGGGCCGGCGACGATGGCAGTGATGTAAGACGAGATTCTCGGAGTGCTCTCGAAGAACCATTTGCGTTTGCCGTCACCAACGTCAGCAACCTCGCGGGTTGGCTGGTTTCCGAGAACGGTCCAAGCGGCAGGCGCAGTCACGACGAAATCAAAAACGGCCTTCAGGTCTGGCTGTTCGAAGACTGCATACATCAGGCGGCTGTCCGCGGGCTCGAAGTGAGAATAGAGGTAGAGGTTTCCATCCACCGAGTCGACGTAGCGGTGCAGCCCAATTCCGGTGTTGGTGTACTTGAAGTAGCCCTCTACTGTCAGAGTGTTTTCCAACTGCAATCCGGCTAGGCGAATGCGGTAGCCATCGTAAACGTCAGCAGGATTCAACTCAACGCCGTTGAGTTCGACGCGAGTGATTGACTCGGCTATGGCGTCGATAAAGGTCGTGGCCCCGGCTCGTGCCGAGCTGAAGCTTACGGTGCTGCCACTCCAGTACTTCTTGTCATCACTGGACGAAAGGTCGAGCTCGACTCGGTAGTGCGAAGTGGCAATCAGATTCGACCGCTCTTCGGCTTCGATACGGGTTAGGTTTTCGCCTGACAAAGTGACTCCTGCGTCTTGCTCCAGTGTGTATCAACTAGCCTAATAGTCAGGAATATGCAGCCGAGGAGCACCAGCTTGATCTTCAAGAGAACCCCAGCCATCGAGGCCAGTCTTATCTATGGCGTGGCCCTAATCCTGGGCTTCCTCATCTTTGCCGCATTTGGTGGTTGGCAGGAGGCCGCCAACCTCTCTAAGGGAATGGCCTTCCTGATTCAGTTCCCAACCTGGGTGATCATGGTTGTCGTCGGTGTTTTCAACAAGAAGGCCACGAAATACGGTCGTTTCTTCGCCAATATCTCGGTGATTTCAGCCGTCGCATTGATCTTCATCGGAATCATCTACTACCTATCTAGTGGCGCTAAAGGTGCGGATGTCAGCAGCATCCAGGCCACCTTCAACTGGGTTGCGGCTGTATTTTTCATAAGCTCGCTCATCGGTTCGGTATTGACCCAATTCGTGTTCTTTCGCAAGACCATCGAACCGAAGCCAACCACCTACGCTCCAGCACCTAATCGACCAAAGAAGAAAAAGAAGTAATGCGCATCCACATCGCTACCGACCACGCCGGCCTCGACCTCTCCAAGTTTTTGATTGAGCAACTGACTGCAGATGGTCACGAACTCATTGACCACGGCCCCACCGAGTATGACCCGCTTGACGATTACCCATCCTTCTGCATCAACGCCGGTCTGGCAGTGGTGGCTGACCAGAAGGCGGGCGTCGAAGCGCTCGGCATCGTCCTCGGTGGCTCTGGAAATGGCGAACAAATAGCTGCCAACAAGGTGGAAGGTGTTCGCGCGGCACTGGTCTGGAATCAGTCCACCGCCGTTCTGGCAAGGCAGCACAATGATGCAAACGTAATCGCGGTAGGCGCTCGCCAGCACGAGCTGGCGGAGGTGCTGGAGTTGATTCGCGCCTTCGTAGCGGAACCATTTAGCAACGATGAGCGTCACGTGCGCCGAATCGGCAAGATTGCCGCTTACGAAACCACCGGACAGATCCTCTAACTGCTGCGATGCCCGAGGGCCATACCGTTCACCGCACTGCGAACGAGTTCAACACGAAGTTCGCCGGGAGCCTTGTGCAACTGGACTCACCGCAGGGCCGCTTCAGTTCAGGGGCAGCTCAGATTTCTGGAACCAAGTTGCTGGCAGCAAACGCAATCGGCAAGCAGCTCTTCCTGGAGTTCGATGCGGAACTCGTGTTGCGAATCCATCTGGGGATTTACGGCAAATGGAACTGGGTAAATCTCGCAAAAAACGGTGACTTCCTTGCGTTGCCGGTGAAGGGTGAGGTCCGAGCGCGCTTCTACAACAGCACCGACCTAGCGGAACTTCGCGGCCCCACCGTTTGTGAAGTGGTGCCCAGTGAGCTTGCCGTTCAGGTGACACGACGACTCGGTCCAGATCCAATCAACCCTGATCCAGACGGTCAAGAGGCTTCGCGTTTCATAGCTCGGGTGGCCAAGAGTGCTCAGCCAATTGGGCAACTGCTGATGGATCAATCGGTCATCAGCGGAGTGGGAAATGTCTATCGCGCTGAGCTGCTTTTCCGCGCCGGAGTTGACCCGTACCTGCCAGGCTCGTCGCTGCAGCAAGAGGTTGTTGCGAACCTTTGGGATGATGCGGTGAAACTACTCGCTGTGGGAGTGCAGCACGGTTTCATGATCACGCGAGATGAGCTGTTCGACTCTCATCCGGACAAGACCGACCGAAACTTTGTTTACAAGCGCGAGGGGCAACCCTGTCGAATTTGTGGCACCGAGATTGCGCTGGCAGTTATGCAGGGGCGAAAGCTTTATTGGTGTCCACGCTGCCAGCAGTAGTCCGGAACCCTCGTTCGCACCGCGGTAAATAAAAATCCCTCAACCGAAGTTGAGGGATTTTGTCTGAGCGGATGACGGGAATCGAACCCGCACCATCAGTTTGGAAGACTGAGGCTCTACCATTGAGCTACATCCGCGAGGTGGCTCGTAGAGAGTTTAGCGGAAATCATTCTGGCTGAAAAATTTGCGGTAAAAATGCCGCGTTTGCAAACTGCATGGCAACTTTCAGATAGACTTGGTCAGGTTGTTTCGCCAGTCCCTCAAAAGATTTGCGGAGCTTGCTACGGGATGTAGCGCAATTTGGTAGCGCACCTGTTTTGGGTACAGGGGGTTGCAGGTTCAAATCCTGTCATCCCGACTCTTACGAGTTATTAGGTCGGTCGAGAGGGCGAAAGCCCTCTTGGCTGGTCGAAAAAAGATCAGTCAAATAAGGCTCGCAGAAATGCGAGCCATTTTTTTAGGAGCACAAGGTGACCGGAACCGTTGAGCGCATCAAGCCAACTCGCGTAAAGATCAGTTTTGACGTAACCCCAGATCAGTTCAAGCCTTCGATTGACCACGCCTACGAGCACATCGCTCAGGAGGTCTCAATCCCAGGCTTCCGCCCAGGTGCAAAGGTGCCTGCGAAGGTTCTCGAGGCTCGCGTCGGCAAGCCTGCAATCCTGGGGCACGCCATCAACGAGGCAATCGACGACTTCTACCGCCAAGCGCTTGAGGCACACAAGCTGCGCCCATTGGCTCAGCCACAGGCCGACATCAAGTCGACTCCTGACGAGAACACCTGGACCGGAAACCTGGTTTTCGAGGTTGAGGTTGAGGTTCGCCCAGAGTTCAAGATTCCTACCTACAAGGGTCTGAAGGTAACCGTTGACGAGGTCAAGGTCGCTCCGATCGAGATCGACGAGGCTCTGGACGACCTGCGTACCCGTTTCGGCTCGCTGAAGACCGTTGAGCGCGCAGCTAAGAGCGGCGACTTCACCACCATCGACCTGGTAGCCGCAATCGATGGCAAGCAGATCGACGCTGCCCAGAACATCAGTTACCAGATCGGAACCGGCAAGCTTCTCGATGGCATCGACGAGGCCCTTGAGACCCTGACTGCCGGTGAGACCACCACTTTCAAGAGCAAGCTGGCCGGTGGCGAGCAGGCTGGCGCCGAGGCTGAGATCACCGTTACTCTGACCGCAGTCAAGGAGCGCGAGCTTCCAGCAGCTGACGATGCATTCGCTCAGCTGGCTTCGGAGTTCGACACCCTCAAGGAGCTCAAGGAGAGCCTTGAGAAGCAGATCGCCGAGTCGAAGGTCTACAACCAGAGCCTGCAGGCGCGCGATGCTGCACTTGACGACCTAATCGCCGCCGCGAAGATCCCAGTTTCAGACGAGCTAGTCGAAGCCGAGGTGAACCGCCACCTCGAGGGAGAGGGTCGCCTGGAGGACGCAGACCACCGCAAGGAAGTAACCGCGGACAGCACCAAGGGTTTCCAGTCGCAGATGCTTCTGGACGCAATCGCCGAGGCTGAAGAGGTAAAGGTAAACGAGCAGGAGCTGCTGCAGTACCTGTTCGTAACCGCTCAGCAGTACCAGATGGACGCCAACGAGTTCA
>JBEGRP010000083.1:0-4842 GCA_041180345.1 Actinomycetota bacterium
ACCCACTTCTCCTGGTGGATGACCACCATGCTGCACACCAGCGGCAATGAGTTCGACAACCAACTGCAGCTGAGCCAGTTGCGCCACCTCTTCAAGAACAAGGCGCTGCAGACTAACCTCGCAGAAAACTACGTGGGCATCCGCTAGGGATCCCAAAAAGCAAAGGAAAACAATGCCAAAGGTAGTTCGTGGAACCCCACGCACCCCGCTAGACATCGTGGATGGCCTGGCCGAACTCGGTGTGGCGACCGTTCACGAGGCCCAGGGTCGCATTGGACTGCTGGACCACCGCCTGCGCCCGATTTTCCCAGCAAAGATTGCCGGCAATGCCCTGACCTGCACCGTGGCTCCTGGCGATAACTGGACCATTCACGTAGCGGTAGAGCAGGCACAGCCGGGTGACATCTTGGTGGTCACCCCCACCAGCCCTTGTGATGACGGATACGTTGGTGACCTGCTGGCAGATAGCCTTCTGGCGCACGGCGTCCGCGGTTTGGTCATTGATGCCGGGGTTCGTGATGTTGCAACCCTCACCGAGATGGGATTCCCGGTCTGGCCGAAGTGCATCAGCTCGCAGGGCACCGTCAAGGCCACCGTTGGCGATGTCCAGGTTCCGATCGTGATCGCCAACCAGTATGTCCGAGCGGGCGATGTAATCGTGGCAGACGTTGATGGGGTAGTCGTGGTCCGCCGCGAGGATGCCGAAGCAGTTCTGCAGAAAGCCCGCGAGCGCGAGGCCAACGAGACCGCAAAGCGCGCCCGATTGAAGGCTGGCGAGCTAGGGTTGGACATCTACAACATGCGTCCGGCGCTGGAAGCCAAGGGCCTGGTCTACGTGGAGTACGAAGGCTAACAATGACCAACACGCAGGTTTCGATTCCGTGCTCGGTGATGCGCGGTGGCACTTCCAAGGGGCTTTACTTCCTAGCTTCGGATCTGCCCGCTGACGCCGCAGCACGGGACCGCTTCCTGTTGGCGGCCATGGGATCGCCTGATGTGCGCGAAATCGATGGCATGGGAGGCGGGCACCCGCTTACCTCTAAGGTCGCCGTGGTCAGCAAGTCCGCTCGCCCGGGTATCGATGTGGACTACCTCTTCCTGCAGGTTTGGCCGGACCGCGCCGAAGTTAGCGACCAGCAGAACTGCGGAAACATCCTGGCCGGAGTGGCACCGTTCGCAATCGAAAAAGGTTTGGTGCCCGCGCGACCCGACCTGACTCCCGTTGCCATCTACATGGTCAACACCGAGTCCAAGGCCACGGCTTTTGTCGAAACCCCTGGCGGCCTGGTCAACTACGCGGGAGAGGCTCGAATCGACGGCGTCCCGGGTACCCACGCCCCGATCAACATCAACTTTGAAGATGTCGCGGGTTCCAGCTGCGGCGCGCTACTGCCGACCGGCAACGTTGTGGACCTGATCAAGGTTCCAGGGCTCGAAGCGGGCGTCGAGGTGACCTGCATCGACAACGGCATGCCGGTGGTTTGTCTAAACGCGTCAGACTTCGGTATCTCCGGCTACGAGACTCCAGCGGAACTGGAAGCCAACTCAGACCTGAAGGCCAAGGTGGAGGCAGTTCGTCTCGCGGCTGGCCACCTGATGAACCTCGGTGACGTCACCAACAAGACCGTTCCCAAGATGAGCCTGCTTGCCAAGGCGCAAAATGGTGGTCTTGTCAGCACCCGAACCTTCATCCCGGCCCGCGTCCACGAATCCATCGGCGTTCTCGGTGCGGTCTCGGTGGCCACCGCCTGCATGTTGGAGGGAAGTGTCGCCAACAAAATTGCCGGTTTGCAAACCGGCGGCGAGGCTACCACAAGCGTCTTGGTCGAAGTGGAACACCCCACCGGATTCTTCACCGTGCAGATGGAGGTTGACAACTCTGGCGAGCAGCCGATTGTCACTAAGTCGGCACTTCTTCGCACCGCTCGCATGCTGATGTCGGGCAGTGTCTACGTACCTCAATCAGCCTGGAGCAACACATGATCATCGACATCCACGGCCACTACACGACGGTGCCGGAGCCTCACAACCAATGGCGAGTAGAGCAGTTGGCCGCATTCAAGGCCGGGCAGCCAGCGCCAGAGTATCCAGAGATTTCGGATGAAGTGGTCATTGCATCCATCGAAGAGAACCAACTCAAGCTAATCAAAGAGCGTGGCTCGGACCTCACCATTTTCAGTCCTCGTGCCTCGCACATGGGTCACCACGAAGGTGACCAGGCCGTAAGCACCGAGTGGACCATCCGCTGCAACAACATGATCAAGCGTGTGGTCGACCTGTTCCCCGACTACTTCGTGGGTGTGGCCCAGCTGCCACAGTCGCCTGGTTCCGACCACGACACTACCCTGGCCGAGATGGACCGTGCAGTGAACGAACTGGGATTCATTGGTGTGAACCTGAACCCGGATCCTTCGGGCGGTCTCTGGCAGACCGTACCGCTAACCGACAAGTTCTGGTACCCGATTTACGAGAAGATGGTCGAGCTGGATGTCCCAGCGATGATTCACGTGTCGGCAAGTTGCAACCCGAACTTCCACGCCACGGGCGCCCACTACATGAACGCCGACACCACCGCCTTCATGCAGCTGATCCAAGGCAACCTCTTCAAGGAATTCCCGACCCTGAAGTTCATCATCCCTCACGGTGGTGGCGCCGTGCCTTACCACTGGGGTCGCTACCGTGGCCTCGCAGACATGCTGAAGCAGCCAGCGCTGGCCACTCATGTCATGAACAACGTTTTCTTCGACACCTGCGTCTATCACCAGCCGGGAATTGACCTACTTGTCGACGTCATCGAGAACAAGAACATCCTTTTTGGCTCGGAAATGATTGGTGCAGTCCGCGGAATCGACCCACAAACCGGCCAGTACTTCGACGACACCAAGCGCTACATCGATGCCGCAAAAATCTCCACCGAGGAAAAGCAGGCAATCTTCGAGGGCAATGCTCGCAAGGTCTTCCCGCGCCTAGATGCGATTCTCAAGGAGCGTGGCTAATGGGCCAGAACTTCACCAAAGACGCCGACTGGCTGGACTGGTGTGCAGAGCCTACCAAACCAACCTTCAAGGTTCCGGCTGGTGCCGTTGACGCGCACTGCCACGTCTTCGGGCCGGGCGACGTCTTCCCCTTCGCCCCGGAACGCAAGTACACGCCCTGCGACGCCAGCTGGGAACAGCTGTTTGCGCTCCGTGACTTCCTTGGCTTCGAAAAGAACGTTGTGGTTCAGGCCACCTGTCACGGCGCCGATAACTCGGCTCTGCTAGACGTCCTGGAACGCTCGAATGACAAGGCTCGCGGTGTCGTTACCGTTCGTCCGGACGTCACCGAGGAAGAGCTGGCCCGCATGCACGCCCTCGGTGTCCGCGGAGTTCGATTCAACTACGTGAAGCGCCTGGTTGACCCAAAGCCTGATGACTACTACCGCGGCATCATCGAGAAGATTAAGCCGCTGGGCTGGCACGTTGTGCTCTACTTCGAGCCCGCCGACCTACGCGAAAAGTGGGACTTCTTCACTTCTCTCGGTGTGCCAATCGTGGTGGATCACATGGGTCGTCCTGACGTGAGCAAGCCGCTGGATAACCCCGACTTCCACCTCTTCCAGAAGTTCATGCGCGAGCACGATGTCTGGGCCAAGGTCAGTTGCCCCGACCGCCTAACCGTGACCGGATCGCCGCTTTACAGCGACGTAGTTCCGTTTGCCAAGGCTATTGTCGAGGAGTTCCCTGACCGCGTGCTTTGGGGCACCGACTGGCCGCATCCAAACATGAAGAAGGAAATGCCGGATGACGGCATCCTGGTTGATTACGTACCATCGATAGCAACCACCCCCGAGCTGCAGCAGAAGCTGCTGGTCACCAACCCTAACAACCTCTATTGGAGCTAACATGAAGCCCGATTTCGAGCAGTTCGACGACATCCCCGGTACCACCATTTTCACCATTGACCTGGCGCGCAAGGGGTTCGAGCTGAACCAGTTCTGCATGACCCTGCGCTCGGCAGCGAACCGTGACGAATTTCACGCCGACGAGCGCAAGTACGTGGACAAGTTCCCTATGACCGAGGAGCAGAAGCAGGCGGTCTTGGACCGCGACTTCCAGAAGATGCTCGACCTTGGCGGCAACGTCTACTTCCTCTCCAAGATCTTTGCCTCGGACGGTTTGTCCTACGTTCAAGCGGTAAGCACCATGACCGACATGACCACCGAGGAATACAAGCAGATGATGCTCGACGGTGGCCGCAACATTGAGGGCTGGCGTAGCAAGAAGGAAAGAGGCGAGGCATAATGGCCAAGATCACCGCCGGAATCAGCACCAGTCACGTCCCAGCAGTTGGAATGGCTGTTGACATGGGCAAGGAGTCGGAGGCCTATTGGGCGCCGATGTTCGCGGGTTACGAGTTTTCCAAGCAGTGGATGAAGGACAACACTCCAGATGTTGCCATCATCGTCTACAACGACCACGCCAGCTACTTCGGCATGGAGATCATGCCGACTTTCGCGATGGGAATCGCAGACAAGTACGGCATTTGCGACGAAGGCTACGGCAAGCGACCAATCCCAGACGTCGAAGGTCACGCCGAGTTGTCGACTCACATCGCCGCTTCATTGATCACCGATGATTTCGACATGACCATCCTCAACGTCCTAGAGGTGGACCACGGCCTAACCGTGCCGATGTCGCTGATGTTCGGCGCACCAGACAAGTGGCCAACCAAGGTGATTCCTCTGCCGGTTAACGTGGTCATGAACCCGCAGCCTTCGGGTGAACGCTGCCTCGCCCTGGGTAAGGCAATCAAGCGTGCGGTCGAGCAGTTCGATGGTGACCTAAACGTTCAAATCTGGGG
>JBEGRP010000084.1:0-4801 GCA_041180345.1 Actinomycetota bacterium
CTGCTTCGGTATCTAACCGCCTGGACTGACGTCACGACCGCTCGCGTGGTTAGTCGATCCGGCCTCTGGGGCCAGCGCTATCGCTCGGTGTCACTGGCTTCGGTGGAGCGCGTTGAAACCGCCGCCGGCGTTATTTCGCTTTACATCCCGGGGGAGGAAGCGCTGGAACTGCGCGGACTTCCCAAGGCCAAGCTGATCTCGCAGGAGATCTCCAATCTGGTGGCTAAGAATGCCGCCAACAAGACTTTCTCTAACTCGGTTCTCGGAGGACTCTAAATGACAAGTTTTCGCGTCGGTGTAATCGGCGGTGGCCAGCTGGCACGCATGATGACCCCTCCGGCAATCAACCTGGGCTTGACTCTGAAGGTTCTTGCGGAAGCCGAGGGTTCTTCGGCGGCGCTCGCCACCACCATGGTCGGCGACTACACCCAGCTCTCCGTTGTCGAGGCCTTCGCTCAGACCGTTGACGTAATCACCTTCGACCACGAGCACGTGCCGCTTCACATTCTGGAGGCACTGGAGGCCAAGGGGGTCAGCGTTCAACCACCGAGCAAGGCCCTGGCCTTCGCGCAGAACAAGTTGAAGATGCGCGAGCGCCTCGGTGCCCTGGGTCTTCCGATGCCCGACTGGGCCGAGATTCACGACGCCGATTCGCTGGATTCCTTCATCGAGGCACACGGCGGTGTTGCGATTCTGAAGACCCCAATCGGTGGCTACGACGGCAAGGGTGTTCGTGTGGTTTCGTCGGCGGCAGACGCGGCCGATTGGCTGAGCCCAGAGGGTCTCGCCAAGGTCGGCGGGCACCTGCTAGCCGAGGAGAAGGTTGACTTCACTCGCGAGCTGGCGCAGCTGAGCGCCCGCACCCCGAGTGGTCAGTTCCGCGCCTGGCCGCTAGTTCAGACCGTCCAGCAGAACGGCGTCTGCGCCGAGGTTTTGGCTCCGGCTCCGGATGCCAGCGAGGCAACGCTGGAGCTTGCCGCCGAGATTGCCCTCGGTGTCGCCGAGGGGCTAGGCGTAACCGGTGTAATGGCCGTGGAGATGTTTGAGACCACCGACGGCCGCCTGCTTATCAACGAGTTGGCAATGCGCCCTCACAACAGCGGCCACTTCAGCATCGAAGGCAGCGTCACCAGCCAGTTCGAGCAGCACCTGCGCGCGGTTTTGGACCTGCCGCTTGGATCCACCCAGGCCACCGATGCTCACGCCGTGATGGTCAACCTCCTCGGTGTAGACGACCAGAATGACTTTCTACCGCACTATGAGGCAGCCCAGTCGGCTCACCCAGCCGCCAAGATCCACACCTACGGCAAGGGCGCTCGCGCTGGTCGCAAGATGGGTCACGTCACAGTGGTCTCCGGCAATTCGGAATGGGCAATCGCCGAGGCGCGGGCTACCGCCAAATTGCTGCGCAACGAATAAAATTTCCTTGTACTGGTCGCCCAGTACTGGCGCGCTTAGCGCCCGAAAGAGGAGTGCGAGATGGCAAGTCCACTGGTTGGCGTAATTATGGGTTCGGATTCGGACTGGAACGTCATGAGCGAGGCAGCCGCAGTCCTCAAGGAATTCGGAATCGAGTTCGAGGTTGAGGTGCTCAGCGCCCACCGCACCCCAGAGCGCATGGTCGAATGGGGCAAGGCCGCTGCCGGTCGCGGCATCAAGGTAATCATCGCCGGTGCTGGCGGTGCGGCTCACCTGCCGGGCATGGTCGCCTCGGTCACCACCCTTCCAGTTGTCGGCGTCCCAGTTCCGCTGGCTCGCCTCGATGGAATGGACTCACTGCTTTCGATAGTTCAAATGCCAGCTGGCATTCCGGTAGCTACCGTGTCGATTGGTGGCGCGAAGAACGCCGGCATACTGGCGGCTCGCATCATCGGCGCTCACGACTCCGATATCAGCGCCAAGCTGGCCGCCTTCGCCGAAAACCTCAAGGACCAGGTCGCCGAGAAGAACGCCAAGCTGAAGGCATCGCTCTAAATCCAATGAGTTCAATCAGCCCGTTCCGCAATATCGACCGCGCCAGCGGCGAGCACATCGCCAAGCGCGCGTGGTGGCTGATTCTGCTGACCCTATTGATTCCGGGGTCGGCACAGCTGATGGCTGGTAACCGCAAGCTCGGTCGCCTGGGAATCATCGCAACGCTGGTTTACTGGGCTCTGTTCGTGGTCGCTGCACTGCTGTATGTGGTCAACCGCTCCTGGTTGTTCTTCGCGGTAACGTTCCCGATCCTGTCTGGAATCCTGGCTGGGTTCCTGATTCTCTATTCTGCGATTTTTGCCTTCTTGGCCCTGGACACCCTTCGACTGATGCGCATCGGCCGCATCAACGGTCGCCTGAAGTGGGTGACGCTGGCCGGCATCGTGGCGGTCGGAATCCTCGGCACCAGCACCATCGGCTACGCCGGAAACTTGGCCGGCGTGCAGTCCAACATGATCGGCGGCATCTTCACCCAGCAGGGAATCACCCTTCCGGAGAACGGCCGCTACAACATCTTGTTGATGGGTGGCGACGCCGCACGTGACCGCCTGGGTTTGCGTCCAGACTCCATGTCGGTGCTCAGCATCGATGCGGTCACCGGTCAGGCCGTCAACATCGGTATCCCGCGTAACCTGCAGCGCGCCCCATTCGTGGACGGCTCACCGATGCAGAAGCTCTGGCCAGACGGATACAACTGTGGTGACGTCTGCCTCATCAACGCCATCTACAAGGACGTCACCGATAACCACGCCGACCTCTACCCGAAGGCTGAAGAGCAGGGTTCAAACCCTGGCATCGAAGCCACCAAGGAAGCCGTCGAAGGCGTCACCGGTCTGAAGATCCAGTCCTATGTTCTGGTGGACATGGCCGGCTTCAAAGCCCTCATCGATGCCCTCGGCGGAATCACAATCACCGTGAAGGACCGACTGCCAATCGGTGGTCAAGAGGATTCCTTCGGTCAACCGATTAACGTGAAGGGCTGGATCGAGCCCGGCGTTCAGCACATGGATGGCAAGACCGCCATCTGGTTCGCGCGTGCTCGCCACGGCTCCAGCGACTACGCCCGCATGCAGCGTCAGCGCGAGGTCGAGGATGCGATGCTGGCACAGCTCGATCCAGCCAACGTACTGACCCACTTCAAGGACATCGCTGCCGCTGGTCGCCAGCTGCTGAAGACCAACATCCCGAATGGTCAGGTTGCCATTTACATCGATCTGGCTCTTAAGGCCAAGAAGTTGGGCATCCAGAAGCTGGAGTTGATCCCGCCGACCATCGACGTAGTCCACCCCGACTACAAGGCAATCCACACCATGGTGCAGAAGGCATTTACTCAGACTTCAAGCGCAAAATAGAGCCAGGCGGAAAGGAACCAAATGAAGCCTTCTAAGTTCACGATCCTCGCGGCTGCGACCCTCTCGGTCACCATGCTCTCCGGCTGCAGCGTGCTCTATCCACACTGGGGCGCCACCGACTTCCCAACCGATGGCCCTTCCAGCACCTCCAGCGCGGCACCGAGTGCCACAGCTACAGCCAGTGCCAGTCCATCGGCAACGACCAAGCCGGTACAGGCCGCGAAGGTGCAGATCATGCAGCTCAACGTCGATGCCACCAACGGGGTTGTTGACGCCGTCGCGCAGGTCTCAAACGTCGCCGAAGACGGCGGTCAGTGCGTGCTCACTGTTACCAGCGGCAGCACCAGCAAGCAGCAGATTGTGCGAGCCGAAAGCAACGTCGACACCACTCAGTGCTTCCCTATGGAGGTCAGTCTTTCCGGTCTAGCCAAGGGTTCCGCCTCGGTGGTCGTCAGCTATAAATCCGCCGGCTATGTCGGCAGCAGCCCCAGCGAGACGATCAACATTCAATAATGTCCAAGAAGACTTCGCGAGTCTGGGCCTTCATCACAACGTTGATGTTGGCCCTTTCTGGCGTTGTCGGGCTTAACCTTCCGGTGCAACCAGCCAAGGCGCTTTCCGGTTCCATGTTCGACCCGGGCCTGATTATCGGAGACAGCGTCTTCTATGACTTCGGAACCATGGACGCCCCTGAGATCCAGTCGTTCCTGGATCAGCAGACACCGAGGTGCAAGCTGGCGCCGGCCGCCAAGGTGGGCGATTTCACCTGTCTGCGCTACTACCGCACCGACATTCCCGCGATGCCAGCTTCCGACGGCAGATGCAACGCGATTGATGCCAAGAGTGATGTGCTTGCCTCGGAGATGATTGCGATCATCGCACGCGCCTGCAACATCAACCCGCGCGTGATTCTGGTGACCCTTCAGAAGGAACAGGGTCTGGTCACCAGCACCAACCCGTTCTGGCCCGATTCCTCGGGTAAGCCGAGCACCACCCGGCCGGCAGATTATCGCTATCAAATTGCGATGGGATTCGCCTGCCCGGATACCGGTCCCTGCACCACGTTTGGCTTCTTCTACCAGGTCTACAAGGCCGCCAGCCAGTTCCACTGGTACGGCAACCCCGGCGGCTCTTTCACCTATCTGAAGGTGGGCAAAAACGTCACCATTCACTACCAGGTGGCTTCGGTTTCCAACTGCGGCAGTCGCACCTTCCAGCTGAAGAGTCAGGCTACCGCGGCTCTCTATTACTACACTCCCTACACCCCTAACCAGGCCGCGTTGGACAACCTCTACGGCTCGGGCGACCGCTGTAGCGCGTACGGAAACCGAAACTTCTGGCGCTACTACTGGGACTGGTTTGGATCGCCAATCGGCGGTGGCTTCCTGCTGAAGTCCGAGACCAGTGGCACCTACCTGATCGTCCCGAACACCACCGGCGGCTTCAACAAGTACAAGGTCGCAGACGCCAGCCTG
>JBEGRP010000085.1:0-4681 GCA_041180345.1 Actinomycetota bacterium
CAACCTGCTTACCCTCGTCCGAGTAGAGGAGCGCGTTTTGAATCAGATTGCTGATTGCCATCTCTAGCGCGGCGCGGTCACCAAACACAAAATGCCCCGGTGAGGACGCCACCTGAACGGTCGAGTTTCGCTTTTCCGCCAACACCGAGTTGTTCTCGACAGCGGCCGCGATCACCTGATCGATATCGACGGCCTCAAAGTTTTCTTGGGTGTCGCTGGACTGCACCTTAGAAAGCTGGATGATGTCCTGAACCAGATCACCCAGGCGCTCCGCCTCGCGTCGCATGTTGGCGGCGAATCGCTTGACGGTGGCAGGGTCGTCGATGCCATCTTCGAGAGTCTCGGCCAGTAGGCCAATTGCCGCGATTGGAGTCTTGAGTTCGTGCGAGATGTTTGCGATGAAGTCGCGGCGGGTGTCATCAAGGCGCTTCGCCTCGGTGCGGTCATCAACCAGCAGCAGAACCAAGTTGTTGTCGACGCGCCCGGCTCGAGCGTAGACATAAGAGCGCTCGCCGCGCATACCTGTGATGAGGTCGTACTCGGCGCTCAGTGCCTCGCGGCGACCGCGGGCACGATCGACGAGTTCTGCCAATGGCTTATGCACCAGCATGTGGGACTGCACCAGACCGAGGGAAAGCGCACTGGTCGAAGCCCGGACTACCAGGCCATTGGTGTCTACCAGGACGCTTGCAGTGTCTAAAACGTCCAGCAGCTCACTCAGCTGCGGAGAGATCTTTGTGCTCTCCTCCAGCTGGAGGGCTTTTAGACCTTCGCTGTACTGTTTCAATTCCAAACTTTCGGTTCGGTTTGCTGTTAAATAGGTTAACAACTCATCCCACGCTTCACAGTAAGGGATATTGAAGGTCGTGTTGCCCTGTGGCAACGCGAAATTCAATCAATTACTTACCTGTTGGGTTGATGTTTTAACTTTGTTAACCAAGTGCTGGGAGATTACTTTTGGAGTCCAACGAAAGGGAATACATGCGCGAGGTTTTCCAAAACCAGCTGTCCGATGTTCAAGGCCGACTGGTTGAGATGGCAGAGTCCGTTACGACCATCATGGAAAAGGCCTCGAAGGCATTCCTGAACAGTGACGTCGCTCTGGCCGACGAGGCAATCGCCCTTGCAGAGGCAAACGAGAACCGCGCTCTGGCCCTAGATGAGATCGTTATCCGAGTACTTGCCAAGCAGTCCCCGGTCGCACGTGACCTACGCATCCTGGTTTCGGCTTTGCGCATTAGCGCCTCGCTTGAACGAATGGGAGCGCTGGCAGGGCACATTGCGGCAATTGCCCGCTACCGCTACCCGGGAACCGCAGTTCCCGAGGCTCTCCGCGAAACCTTCTCGGAGATGGGTCGCCTGGACGTAGAACTCGGTCGTCGCGTGACCACTTTGTTGAAGAACACCGACGTAAACCTGGCACGTGAAATTCAAGCCGAAGACGCCCGGGTAGACGAACTACACCGCCACATCTTCAGCGTGGTTCTGGGAGACGACTGGAAGGAAAACGCCATGTACACAGTGGATGTAACCTTGGCCAGCCGCTACCACGAGCGCTTCGCCGACCACGTGGTCGACATCTCCAGCAAGGTCTCGTACCTAACCACCGGTGAGTGGTCTGAGGTCGAATAACCCCAGTAATTAGTGAAGGCCTCCCGATTGGGAGGCCTTCAACTTTAAGTGTGTGACTACTTCTTGTTGCCCTGAGCAGCTACTGCGGCAGCGCCGGCTGCGGCGGCCTCTGGGTCCAGGTACTCGCCACCGGCAACCAGCGGCTTGAAGTTTTCATCCAACTTGTAGACCAGCGGGATTCCGGTTGGGATGTTCAGCTCGGCAATGTCTGCGTCGCTAATTCCGTCCAGGTGCTTGACCAGCGCACGTAGCGAGTTTCCGTGCGCAGTGACCATCACGGTCTTACCGCTGATCAGATCCTGCTTGATCTCGGTGTCCCATAGCGGCAGCATGCGCTCCAGAACGTCCTTGAGGCACTCGGTCTTTGGTACGTTCGGGCCAAGGTCTGCGTATCGCTCGTCGTGGGCCTGGGAATACTGGTCCGCGTCGTCGATTGGTGGAGGCGGAACATCGAAGCTGCGGCGCCAGATCTGGAACTGGTCGGCACCGTACTCGGCCAAGGTCTGAGCCTTGTCCTTTCCCTGAAGCGCACCGTAGTGACGCTCGTTCAGGCGCCAGTCGCGCTTGACATCGATCCAGACCCGGTTCGCGGAGTTGAGCGCGATGTGTGCGGTGTTGATCGCACGGCGCAAACGCGAGGTGTAGAGCAAGTCAGGCTTGAGACCCGACTCGGCCAGCAGCTCGCCGGCGCGGTGTGCCTCGGCGCGACCCTGGTCGCTCAGCTCGACATCAACCCAACCCGTGAAGAGGTTTTCCTGGTTCCAGGTGCTGTTGCCGTGACGTAGAAGAATAAGTGTGTACTTGTGTGCCATGGCATCAAGTTTACTTTGACCACCCGCTAACTTTGATTTGATGGCAGCGAAGAAACCGGTGGGCACGGTCACCCGAGGAACCACCAACCCCAACAGACTGAGGCGAGTTGACCGCTACCTCTGCGCGCTGCCAGTGTTGCGCAAGGTGCCGAACCCAATCGTGGTCGACCTTGGTTTTGGAGCCAGCCCAATCACCGCAATCGAGCTTCTGGCTCGGTGCCAAGCTGTAAATCCGCGGACCCGGCTTGTCGGCGTTGAGATCGAGAAGGAACGAGTTGAACGCGGCCTGGCGGTGGCCACCGACCAACTGAGATTCACCCTCGGTGGCTTCGAGACTCCCCTGCCTACCGACTTCGGTGTCGGCGCCAAGGCAGACCTGATTCGCGCATTCAATGTCTTGCGACAGTACGACGAGTCGGAGGTAGCAGCGGCCTGGCAGCTGATGCAGAGCAGATTGACCGACGATGGGCTGCTGATCGAAGGTACCTGCGACGAGATCGGGCGACTAGCTGCCTGGGTCACAATCGATCGCGAAGCACCAAGGTTATTTACGGTATCGCTTCGTCTAAACGGGCTGGAAAACCCGAGCAAGGTTGCGGAACGGCTGCCAAAGGCGCTGATTCACCACAACGTCGGGGGAGAGAAGATTCACCTGTTCCTGCAGGCACTTGACCTGTGGTGGAACACCCATGCTCCCCTGGGCGTCTTCGGGGCCAGCCAGCGCTGGATCGCAGTCTGCAAGAGCATGACCGAAGCCGGATGGCCTATCAAACAGGATCAGCGGCGCTGGCGCCTCGGTGAAATCACCGTGGATTGGCAAGCGGTAGCGCCGTACTAGATTTCGGGAAGTTCCGCCCGCGCCTCGTCCTCTGACATTCCAGCGGCACAGAGCAGGTCCACCAGCAGCGGACGCAGCAGCAAGAGCACCGAGGCTTCGCGAAGTTGGTCGGCGATTCCGAACTGCTTCGGATCCAGTTGGTGAATGATTTCCACGTACAGCTCCAGAGCGTCTGCCTTGCGCTCGGGGTCCTCTAGACCCGCGAAAAGCACCTTGGTGGCGGCTTCAATCTGCTCCAGGACATCGGCAAGGTAAGGACGTGGTTTTCCGTCGCGAATCAGGAAGTCGATGCGGCGAACCACGACTCTTAAGTTGCGAGTGGCGAGGTCCATGCCGCGCAGCAACCGGGTTTGTCCCAGCAGTTCGTCCTGATGCTTGTGTAGGAACGGCGAAATCTTGCTAATGGCAATGGCAGAGTCCAAACTCATGCGCCAGTTATCCAGCAGGGGTTGGGTGCGGCGAACCGTCAGCAGCGTTGCCTCGGCCGATTCGACATCGGTGCTCTTCAGAGCCTGCTTAATCGAACTGACCGACTCCAAGAACACGCTAAAGAGTTTCTCGGCATCATTCTTGGCCAAGCCGCGCGGGTCACGCGGGATCAGTGCAGTGGCAAGCAGGGAAATACCGGCACCGATGAGACCATCCACCGAGCGCATGAATGGACCACCCGGAGGGGCAACGGTTAGGTAAACCAAAGCAGACTGAGTCGCCGCGGCCAGCGCAAAGGTAGCGCTGTTGGTGACGAAACGGGCGGCCAGCAGGACAAATAACAACAGTGCCGGCAGTTGCCAGAAACCCTCGCCGAAGGCCAGCAACATCAGCTCCGACAGGGCGATGCCGGTAACCATACCCAACGAGGTCTGAAGGATTCGCTTCGGCCGCGCGTCCCTGGTCAACCCCAGCGAGGTGATGGCGACAGTTACCGCCAAGAACGGAATGGGATGGCCAAGCCCGAAGTGCGCAATCGCGTAGGCCACCGAGGCAGCGACGGTGATCTGGATTGCTGGGGCTAGCGACTCCAGAACGCGCCGGGCAGATTCCCGAATGCTCCAGTGCAGCCGACTTTTGGATTTCACTTGTTTGATGACTTGAGTGTCCAGAAAGCTCATGCGCTGCCTATCGTTTGCCTATAACCAGTTTGCGACTAGCGGCGCGGTTTACCCAGCAAGCCGGGTCGGGGCAGGTTCGCGACCTTGCCGGCATCCAGCGGCACGATTATTTCTTGGCTAGCCGAAACTGCTTCCTGCCCACCGAGCACGGCGAGCGCCTGATCCGCGGGAACCATGCGACCAATCACGGCGAGGGCGATTGGCCCCATCTCGTGATGCTGGGCAACGCTGGTAATCCGACCCTTGGCCGAAGCCGATCCGGAGGCTGCATCTTCTGCTAGAACCACTTC
>JBEGRP010000086.1:0-4674 GCA_041180345.1 Actinomycetota bacterium
CCGCTTCTACGTGACCAAGGTAGCTCGCGGCACCCGCGGTGGTGCTCAGGTGACCGTCTCGCGCAGCCACCCATCGCTGGTTCGCAAGTTGTTCTCGTTTGAAGTTCCAGAAATCGCAAACGGTGACGTCGAGATTGTTCAGGTTGCCCGCGAAGCCGGTCACCGCACCAAGATCGCTGTTCGCGCGACCAAGCCGGGTGTAAACGCCAAGGGTTCTTGCATCGGTGAGCTAGGTCAGCGGGTTCGTGCAGTTAGCGCCGAGCTAAACGAAGAAAAGATCGACATCGTGGACTGGTCGGAGGACCTGCCAGAGTTCGTGGCTCACGCGCTTTCGCCAGCAAAGGTATCTTCCAGCTACGTGATCGACGCGGCCACTAAGCACGTTCGCGCGCTTGTCCCTGACTTCCAGTTGTCGTTGGCCATCGGCAAGGAGGGTCAGAACGTGCGTCTGGCTGCCCGCCTTACCGGTGCCAAAATCGATGTCCAGCCTGACTCGATTCTCGAGGACTAAGGTTCGCCAGTCGGCACACCTCTAGGTTTGCCAAAGCTAAGCGGGTAGGATGGATGCTGTAAGAACCTGCGTTGGGTGTAAACAGCGCGCCACCAACCTGCTGCGAATCGTTGCAATATCGGGAGAACTAACGCCCGATCCGCAAAATCGGCTCGCTGGCAGAGGCGCCAGATTGCATCTCAGCACCAGCTGTCTCAAACTCGCTCTCGATCGCAAGGCTTTTGGCCGTGCGCTTCGAATCCAGGGCGAACTGAGAGTCGACACAGTGTCTCAATACGTTGAACAGGCGGAAATGATGTTGGCAAAAAATGAGTAACTCGAAATGAGTTCCCAAAAGCTTTAACAGCCTGCCCTGTCTGGGTAGGCCCAGACAGGAGAACATTTAAGTGGCCCTACCACGCGTTTATGACATCGCCAAGGAACTTGGAATCGATTCCAAGGTTGCTTTGGCAAAGCTGGCCGAACTCGGAGAATTCGTAAAATCCGGTTCGTCCACGATTGCCCCTCCGGTAGCTAAGAAGCTCCGCGACGCATTCCCAAACCACCCAGCCCCAGCCGCCGCAGCTCCTGCTGCCGCGCCAGCTGCGGCTGCCCCGGCGGCTGCCCCGGCGGCTGCTCCAGCAGCGCCAGTCACCCCTGCAGCTCCAGCCGCAAAGGCTGCACCTGCCGCTCCAGCGGCGCCAGCTCCGGCTGCGCCTGCCGCACCGGCTCCAGCTGCTGCAACCCCAGCTCCAGCCAAGCCAGCCGACGGCGGCGAGGCTGCACCGGCTGCTCCGGCAGCTGACGCTAAGCCAGCCGACTCGAAGCCAGGCGGCGGCATGGGCATCCCACGCCCAGGCAACAATCCATTCGCTTCGGCGCAGGGCATGGGCATCCCGCGCCCAATCGCCCGCCCAGGCAACAACCCATTTGCACCTAGCCAGGGCATGGGTCGTCCGGGTCAGCGTCCTGGTGGCGCAGCCGGTGGCCCAGGTCGCCCAGGTGGCGCAGCCGGTGGTCCAGGTCGCCCAGGTGGCGCACCTCGTCCGGGTGGCGCTCCAGGCGGCGCTCCACGTCCGGGTGGCGGCTTTGCTCGCCCAGGTGGCGCTCCAGGCGCTGGTGGCTTCAACCGTCCAGGCGGTGGCGCTCCGGGTGCCGGTGGTTTCGCACGTCCAGCGGGTGGCCCAGGTGGCGCACCAGGCCGTGGCCGCGGCAATGCCTCTGGTACCGCTGGTGCCTTCGGTAAGGGTGGCTCGCGCGGTGCCTCGAAGGCGCGTAAGAGCAAGCGTGCAAAGCGCGAAGAATTCGAAGCAAGAACTAATGCTCCAAGCCTCGGTGGTGCACTGGTACCGCGCGGCGACGGCAACACCGTATTGCGTTTGCGCCGCGGTGCGAGCATCCAGGACTTTGCAGACAAGATTGATGCAAATGCTGGTCAGCTGATCACCGTACTCTTCCACCTCGGCCAGATGGCAACCGCCACCCAGTCGCTGGATGAAGACACCTTCGCAATCCTCGGTGAGGAGCTCGGCTACAAGATCGAGGTAGTTTCGCCTGAGGACGAAGAGCGAGAGCTGTTCGAGGGCTTCGGTCTGGACATCTCGACCGACTACGACGACGAAGACGAAGACCTGCTTCCTCGTCCACCAGTTGTAACCGTTATGGGTCACGTTGACCACGGTAAGACTCGACTTCTGGACAGCATCCGTAAGTCCAACGTCATGAGCGGTGAGGCCGGCGGTATTACCCAGCACATCGGTGCTTACCAGGTACACGTTGAGCACGACGGCGTGGACCGCGCCATCACCTTCATCGACACCCCGGGTCACGAGGCGTTCACCGCCATGCGTGCCCGTGGTGCTCAGGTCACCGACCTCGCAATCCTGGTGGTTGCAGCCGATGACGGCGTGATGCCTCAGACCATCGAAGCGTTGAACCACGCTCAGTCGGCTGGCGTCCCAATCGTGGTCGCGGTCAACAAGGTCGATAAGGAAGCAGCTAACCCTGCGAAGATTCGCCAGCAGCTCACCGAGTTCAACCTCGTTGCCGAAGAGTACGGTGGCGATGTCATGTTCGTGGACGTTTCGGCCCTATCGGGCAAGGGCATCCCAGAGCTTCTGGATGCAGTTCTGCTCACCGCCGATGCGGCTCTTGATATGCGCGCCAACCCGAACAAGGACGCCCGCGGTGTTGCCATCGAAGCCAACCTAGACAAGGGTCGCGGTTCGGTTGCAACGGTTCTGGTTCAGTCCGGAACTCTGCACGTCGGTGACCCAATCGTCGCTGGTTCGGCCCACGGTCGTGTTCGTGCGATGTTCGACGAGAACGGTAACCCGGTCGAGGCAGCTACGCCAAGCCGCCCGGTTCAGGTTCTCGGTCTGCAGTCGGTGCCTCGCGCTGGTGACACCTTCGTAGTGGCAGAGGACGAGCGTCAGGCTCGCCAGATCGCCGAGAAGCGTGAAGCTGCCGACCGCAACGCACTGCTGGCGAAGAGCCGCAAGCGCATCAGCCTCGAAGACTTCACTAAGGCCCTCGAAGACGGCAAGGTTGAGTCGCTCAACCTGGTCATCAAGGGTGACGTCTCCGGTGCCGTCGAGGCCCTGGAAGACTCGCTGCTCAAGATCGAAGTGGACGACAGCGTGCAGCTGCGCATCATCCACCGCGGTGTTGGTGCTATCACCGAGAGCGACGTCAACCTGGCTACCGTGGACAACGCAATCAT
The DNA here is from genome assembly GCA_041180345.1 of Actinomycetota bacterium. Classification (GTDB taxonomy): domain Bacteria; phylum Actinomycetota; class Actinomycetes; order Actinomycetales; family Microbacteriaceae; genus Rhodoluna. The sequence continues at coordinate 3,213 of JBEGRP010000086.1, forward strand.
CATCGGCTTCAACGTCCGTCCGGACACCAAGGCCCGTGAGCGCGCTGACCGTGAAGGCGTTGACGTCCGCTTCTACTCGGTCATTTACGCGGCCCTCGAGGACATCGAGAAGTCGCTTAAGGGCATGCTCAAGCCAGAGTTCGAAGAAGTTGAGACCGGTACCGCAGAGGTACGCGAGCTCTTCAAGTCGAGCAAGGTTGGCACCATCGCCGGTTCGATTGTTCGCAGCGGCACCATCAAGCGCAACTCCAACGCCCGCGTTCTGCGTGGCGGCGTAGTCATCGCTGACAACCTCAAGATTGACTCGCTCAAGCGATTCAAGGACGACGCCACCGAAGTCAAGACTGACTACGAGTGTGGTATCGGCTTGAACGGCTTCAACGATCTCCAGCTGGAAGACATCATCCAGACCTGGGAGATGCGCGAGAAGCCACGCGACTAGTTATTGGTGGATGTGGCGGCTCGGGCAACCGGGTCGCCACATCAACTTCAAGGAGTATTCATGGTTGACCACGCACGTGCCCGCAAACTCGCGGAGCGAATCAAGGTTTTGGTAGCCGAGGCGCTCGAGCGCGCTGTAAAGGACCCCGATCTGGGTTTCGTCACGATCACCGATGTCCGGGTCACCCCAGACCTGCAGAACGCCACAATTTTCTACACCGTCTTTGGCAGTGACGAAGACAAGAAGCGCTCGGCGGAAATCATTGAACGCAACCGCGGCATTGTTCGACGCGAAGTTGGACGCGGACTGTCGATTCGACTTACCCCGACCATCGAGTTCGTCGCGGATGCAGTTCCGGAAACCGCAGCCCACATCACCGAGTTGCTTGCCGAGGCCCACCGCCGCGACGAGCAGGTTCACAAGGTTGCAGAGGGTGCTAAGTATGCGGGCGAGGAGAACCCTTATAAGGAGCCTCGCAAGCACGATGACGAAGACGAGACTTCGGAAACTGACGAGGAATAGTCCTTGGCAATCGCCGGCCTGCTGCTCATAGACAAGGACCCCGACTGGACCAGCCACGATGTGGTTGCCAAGGTGCGGGGTCTTGCCGCTACCCGCCGAGTCGGTCACGCCGGGACGCTAGACCCAATGGCAACCGGCCTTCTACTGCTGGGCTTAGAGTCGGCTACGAAGCTGCTCACATTCCTCGTCGGTGAGGACAAGACTTACACCGCAACTATTCGCCTGGGTGCAACCACAGTTACCGATGACCGCGAGGGCGAAGTAACCTCCACCGCCCCGGCAGATGCTGTAAAAGCAATCACCACCGAGCAGATTGAAGCCGCGCTGGAGGCCCTTCGTGGCGAAATTATGCAGGTTCCATCCTCGGTGAGCGCCATCAAGGTGGATGGGCAGCGAGCTTATGCAAAGGTCCGCGGGGGAGACGAGGTCAAACTTGCTGCCCGTCCGATCACAGTTTCTCGTTTTACCGTCGACGCCGAACCACGCCTGGTGGACGGC
>JBEGRP010000087.1:0-4616 GCA_041180345.1 Actinomycetota bacterium
ATCGTATTGAAAGGCTGGAACTGCAGGCCGTTTGCCGCGAACTGCTCCTCGGGGGAGACCTCGCGGTCCACGATGGCTACCCCCAGGTGGTTGCGCTCATCGCGGTAGTGGCGAGGCTGGGCGATTAGACCTCCTTCGCAATCCAGCAAGCCGTAGTCCACCGCCCAGGTGTCCACACCGAGGCTGGTAACCTCGAGGCCCAGCTCCTCGGAATACCGACCCAAGGCTGCCAATCCCGAGGAGATTTCCCTCTGCAGTACCGGGTAGTCCCAGTAAAAACCGTCGGCGTGAGTCACTGGTTCGTTGGCAAACCGATGCACCTCGTGCATCTCCAACTTTCCGTCACCGATGACGCCGGCAATCACCCGCCCCGAGGAAGCCCCGAGGTCGATTGCACCGAACAGTTTGATCATGATTCTGCTATCGGAGGAAGGCTGCTGCCACACCAGCATCTACCGGGATGTGCAGTCCGGTGGTGTGAGTCAGGTCGCCACCGGTAATGGCAATCACAGCGTTGGCGACGTGCTCCGGCAAGACTTCACGCTTGAGGAGCGTGCGCTGTGCATAGTACTTGCCCAACTCCTGCTCTTCCACGCCGTAGACCTTGGCGCGCGAGGCGCCCCAGCCGCCGGCGAAGATGCCCGAGCCGCGAACTACGCCATCCGGATTGATGCCGTTGACGCGAATCTGGTGCTCGCCCAACTCGGCAGCCAGCAGGCGAACCTGGTGAGCCTGGTCTGCCTTGGTGGCACTGTATGCGATGTTGTTTGGTCCGGCAAACACCGAGTTCTTGGAGGCGATGTAGATGATATCTCCACCCATCTCTTGCTCGATCATCAAGCGGGCGGCCTCGCGGGCAACCAGGAACGAACCACGAGCCATGACGTTGTGCTGCAGGTCCCAGTCGGCCTGAGTCGTCTCCAGCAACGGCTTCGAGAGGCTGAGTCCGGCGTTGTTCACGATTAGGTCCACACCACCGAAGGCCAGTACTGCCGCCTTGAGCGCAGCGGTGATTTCGGCCTCCTCGGTGACATTGATTTTCACGGCAACGGCGTGATCAGGCCCACCGAGTTCGGCGGCAACCGCCTTAGCGTTTTCCAGGTTGAGGTCGGCGATGACCGCACAACCACCCTCGGCCACGATTCGGGTTGCGATGGCCTTGCCAATGCCACTGCCTGCGCCTGTCACAAATGCGACGCGACCAGCGAGCGGCTTGGGCTTTGGCATGCGCTGCAGCTTGGCTTCTTCAAGGGACCAGTACTCGATGTTGAATTTCTCGGCATCGCTGATTGGACCGTAGGTGCTGATGGTCTCGGCGCCACGCATCACGTTTATGGCGTTGATGTAGAACTCGCCGGCCACCCGGGCGGTCTGCTTGTTGGCTCCGAAGCTGAACATGCCAACTCCTGGAACCAAGACGATTGCTGGGTCCGCGCCTCGGATTGCGGGGCTCGACTCGGTGGCGTGAGCGTCATAGTAGGCCTGGTAGTCGGCACGGTATGCCTGGTGCAGTTCTTTCAGGCGCGCCTTGGCGGTATCAAGATCGGCATCAGCGGGCAGGTCCAACACCATCGGTTTGACCTTGGTGCGCAGGAAGTGATCTGGGCAGCTGGTGCCTAGGGCGGCCAGTTCGGTTAGTTTGGTGCGCGATAGGAAGTCCAAAACCTCAGGGGCATCCGAGTAGTGCCCCACCATGGGCTTATCGGTGCTTGCTAGGCCGCGAATCAGCGAGGCCAGGGCGGCAGCGCGCTCGTGACGCTCGGTTTCAGGCAGTGCTGCGAAGCCAGCTACCTCTGGCCCGAAGGCGTGGGTGCCGGCCTTGGCTGCGGCGGCATCGATGAACTGCTGCGCGGTCTGGATGATCCACAGCGAGTTCTTCTCAGACTCGGCGCTGGTTGCGCCCCAAGCAGTAATTCCGTGGCCACCCAGGATGCAGCCCACCGCCTGTGGGTTGGCTGCCTTGATTTCCTCGATGTCCAAGCCCAGCTGGAAGCCAGGGCGACGCCAGGGAACCCAAACCACCTTGTCGCCGAAGATTTCAGCGGTCAGGCGCTCGCCGTCCACCGAGGTGGCGATGGCGATTCCACTGTCTGGGTGCAGGTGGTCGATGTGTGCGGCATCTACCAGGGCGTGCATTGCGGTGTCGATGGAAGGCGCGGCACCACCACGGCCATGCAGGCAGTAGTCGAAGGCCGCGACCATTTCGTCCTCGGTGTCAACGCCACGGTAGACGTTCTTGAGCGCGCGCACGCGGTCAAGCTGCAGGACGGCCAAACCAGATTCCTTCAGGGTGCCCAGGTCGCCCCCGGATCCCTTGACCCAAACCAGTTCGATGTCTTTACCGGTGGCAGGGTCAACGCCGACACCCTTGGCGCTGGTGTTGCCACCCGCGTAGTTCGTGTTTTTCGGGTCGGAGCCCAGCCGATTGCTTCGAGTGAGCAGGTCTTGTACGGTCGGGTTGGTCATTATGCTCCCCATCCTGCCTGCACGCCGCCTACGCGGTCGGTGGCAATCTGCTTCAGGTAACCGCTGTTGTTGAAAGCCTTGATTGGGTCAGTTGGCAGACCCTTGCCTTCGCGCCATTCGGCGACCAGTGGTCGGATGTCGGTGTAGAAGGCATCCATGAAAATGTCGTTTGCGGCCAGAACATCGCCGGCGCGCTGGGCTACATCCAGTGCTGCTCGGTCGACCAAGAGGGCGCGAGCGGTCATCGCCTGAACGTTCAGCACGCTGCGAATCTGACCCGGAATCTTGTCCTCGATGTTGTGGCACTGGTCCAGCATGAACGCGACCTCGGAGTCGGTGCCATAGCCGCCGCCACGGATTACTTCGTACATGATGCGGAACAGCTGGAACGGGTCTGCGGCACCAACAATGAGGTCGTCGTCGGCGTAGAAGCGGCTGTTGAAGTCGAACGAACCGAGCTTGCCAAGGCGAAGCAGCTGCATCACGATGAACTCGATGTTGGTTCCCGGAGCGTGGTGACCGGTGTCCAGGCAGACCACGGCCTTCTCGCCGAGTGCAGCCACCTGGGCGTAGGCCGTACCCCAGTCCGGCACGTCGGTGTGATAGAAGGCTGGCTCGAAGAACTTGTATTCCAATACCAGTCGCTGGTCATCGCCCAGCTGGCTGTAAATCTTCTGCAGGCTGTCTGCCAATCGGTCTTGACGGCCACGGACATCATCCTGGCCGGGGTAGTTGCTGCCGTCGGCTAGCCAAATCTTTAGGTCGCGCGAACCGGTCTGGTGCATGATTTCGATGCATTCCAGGTGGTGATCAATCGCCTTCTGGCGGATTCGGTCGTCGCTGTGGGTTACCGAGCCCAGCTTGTAGTCCTCGTCCTGGAAGGTGTTGCTGTTGATGGTGCCCAGCTTGATGCCGTTGTCTTCGGCATGCTTGCGAAGCGCGTTGTAGTCGCACTTGTCCCAAGGGATATGTAAGGCCACCGAGGGGGCGATGCCAGTGAACTTGTGAACCTGCGAAGCGTCACTCAGTTTCTCGAACGGGTCACGCGGGGCGCCGGCCGAGCCGAAGACGCGGAAGCGGGTTCCGGAATTTCCGAACGCCCAGGACGGGAGTTCGATTGCCTGCTGGTCCAGCTGGCTGAAGAGTTGCGACTTGGCTGCGCCGGTGACTGTCATGTTGGTTCCTCAAAACGAAGTTATTGAAGCGTTTCAATAATCTAAGCACCTCGGTGGGTAAAAATCCAAATACCGCGGTATTCCGTTGCAAATTAGTTATCTTCGGCAGCGTTGGACCAGCTTCACCGGCGGTATGTTTGCCTAGGATTGAAACATTCAAAAGCAGAGGAATCCCGCGTGAACCCCAAGGCAAGACCTAGCATTCAGGACGTAGCCCGTCTTGCCGGCGTCTCGCTGGGCACTGTGTCCAACGTTCTCAACAACCCCGACATGGTCAAACCGGCCACTGCTGAAAAAGTCCTGCGAGCAATCGAGCAACTAGGTTTTGTGCGCAATGACGCGGCTAGGCAGTTGAAGGCTGGCAAGAGCAGGACCCTCGGCATGGTGGTCTATGACACCGCCAACCCGTTTTTTGCCGAGGTAACGCGCTCCGCCGAGAATTCTGCCGCCGAGCGCTCCTATTCGGTCCTGGTCGGCAACAGCGACCACAAGCATCAGCGCGAGAAGCAGTACCTTCAGCTTTTTGATCAGCAACGCGTGGCCGGTGTTCTGGTTTCGCCCACCAGTGACATCTATGAACAGATCGATGAGCTTCGGCTTCACGGGACGCAGACTGTAGTCCTAGACAGACAGGCCGACAGCGGACGCTGCTGCTCGGTCTCGGTGGATGACTTCGCCGGCGGGCGGATTGCGGTTGAGCACCTGCTCGCATCCGGCCGTCGCCGGATTGGATTCGTGGGAAACCTCTCGATGCAGCAGGTTTCCGACCGCTTGGCCGGCGCCATGGCCGCCGTGAATGACTTCGGTGGCGGCGCGCAGTTGCTGATTTTCGAGAGCGAAGACATGAGCGTCCTGGCGGGCAGGGCAGTGGGTCATGAGGTACTGGCTAAGCCAAAGGGTGATCGCCCAGACGCAATCTTCGCGTCCAACGATTTGCTGGCGATGGGTTTGGTTCAGGCGTTCATGTTCAACAGC
>JBEGRP010000088.1:0-4563 GCA_041180345.1 Actinomycetota bacterium
GGTAAAGAGTGGCGGACTTGCGCTAGAAATTGGTTTCGGCGCAGGCCTCGCCTTCGGCGCCCAAGTAGTGGTGCTCCCCTAAACTTTTATTTAGTTCCTCAACCCCAACCAAGGAGAAACAAATGGCATTTTCGCAGGCTGAAGTTCTTGCAGGTCTCGCAGAGATCGTAAACGAAGAGACCGGTATCGCCACCGAGTCGGTACAGCTGGAGAAGTCGTTCACTGACGACCTGGACATCGACTCGATCTCGATGATGACCATCGTGGTAAACGCTGAGGACAAGTTCGGCGTCAAGATTCCTGACGAGGAAGTAAAGAACCTGATCACCGTAGGTGACGCAGTCAACTTCATCGTCTCGGCACAGGGCTAATCAACCTTGGCTGGCAAGATTGTCGTTACCGGGCTGGGAGCCACCACTCCCCTCGGTGGCGATGTCGAGTCCACCTGGAATGCACTGCTAGCTGGTGAGTCGGGTATTTCGACTCTCGAGCAGGAATGGGTGGCTCGCTACGAGATTCCCGTTACCTTCGCCGGCCAGGCAAAGGTAAAGGCAAGCGAAATCCTCACTCCGCAGGAGTGCAAGCGTCTGGACCCTTCCAGCCAGTTTGCTCTGATTGCTGCCCGTCAAGCCTGGCAGGATGCCGGAGCCCCAGAGGTCGAGCCGGAGCGCTTGGCAGTCGAGTACGCAACCGGCATCGGTGGCGTATGGACACTGCTTGATGCCTTCGACACCCTGAAAGAAAAGGGTCCGCGCCGTGTGATGCCTATGACCGTGCCGATGCTGATGCCAAATGGCCCAGCTGCGGCGATCGGTATGGACATCGCTGCACGTGGCGGCGTTCGCACGGCTGTGTCAGCCTGTGCTTCCGGCACCGAGGCGATTGCAAACGCAATCGATCGACTGCGCAGTGGCGAGATCGATGTAGTGGTTGCTGGTGGTTCTGAAGCAGCTATCCATCCTCTGCCAATCTCAGCGTTTGCGGCGATGCACGCTCTTTCGCGTCGCAATGACGACCCAAAGGCCGCCAGCCGCCCATACGACACCGACCGTGACGGATTCGTCATGGGTGAAGGTGGCGGTGCAATCGTCCTAGAGCTTGAAGAGCACGCCTTGGCTCGTGGCGCAAAAATCTATGCCGAGTTGGTCAGCGGCGCTGTCACAAGCGACGCACACCACATCACCGCGCCGGATCCAGAGGGCACCGGAGCTGCTCGAGCAGTCGTGCGCGCCTTGGAACATGGTGGTTTGAAAACCACCGACGTTGTTCACATCAACGCTCACGCCACCAGTACCCCGGTTGGTGACATCGCAGAGTACACCGCCCTAAAGCGAGTATTCGGTGACCACTTGGGCAAGATTGCGATCTCGGCTACGAAGTCTTCTACCGGCCACCTGCTGGGTGGAGCTGGCGCCGTAGAGGCAATTTTCACCATCCTGGCCCTGAAGAATCGAGTTGCTCCCCCGACCATCAACGTCGACAACCAGGATCCAGAGATTCCGGTCGACGTGGTCACCGAGCCACGCGACTTAGGCTCGGGCGAGATCGTTGCTATCAGCAACTCCTTCGGTTTCGGCGGCCACAACGCCGTCATTGTTTTCCGAAGCTACGGTGACTAGCTAAAACCTGAAACCTGTTGGCTTGACTAACCGGCCCGCACCAGCAATCCAGAGGGTGCCGAAGCGGTGTCCAGACGAAGTGGCTCCAACTCCACTTCCCAGGGTCGAGCCAGCAGGTTTTCTATTTCCGCGGCCAATGCGTATGGTCGAGCCGACGCCAAGGCCAGCGAGAGTTCGTTCTCATTGACCACAATGTTGCCAAAAGCGTCAAGTTGCCTATGGCGCAGTCCCAGACTCGGCGTGAAGAACCAGGCACACTGCGGCACACCCTCGGAATTCTCCATGGTGATTTCGAAGTGAAGTTGTTTCCAACCTGCCAGTAGTGACGCTAGAGCAGGCCCGAGTTCTTCGGTGCCCGCCCAGGTAGTCATGGCACAGTGCCGATTAGGCAGGGCAGTCTGCTTGGCCCAAGTAAGAGGTAGCTCGTATCGCAAAGCGCGAGAAATCGACCACTGCACCTGGCGAAGCAGATGCGAGGGTGCGGCGTGTATCTGGAGGGTGCCAGATGCGCGAACAGACATTCCAACTCCTTGGCTAAGGTACGTCTTCCCCAACGACCTGAGCGAGCTGGCAGGCACCCAGATTAGAACGCTCTTGGCGCCCCTGTCAAGGCACAAACATTCGTCTAGGCTTGTAGACAAATGAGCAAGCTTTATTTCCGATACGGTGCCATGAATAGCGGCAAGAGCACCGCGCTGCTGCAGGTTGCGCACAACTACGAAGAACGCGATCAGAATGTTTTGGTGGCAAAGCCACAGCTAGATGTTCGCGGCGGCGATTCGGTGATTAGCCGACTTGGAATGTCCCGCAAAGTAGATTTCTTGGTTCCGGCAAGCGATGACCTCCGGGCCCGGTTCGCGATCGAACGCACCGCCCGCAAGACAGCCACAGGTCGAGATGTGGCTTGTCTGCTCATCGATGAGTCTCAGTTCCTGACACGTGCCCAAGTTGACCAGGCCCTGGAGATCGCTGTGCTTGACGGCATTCCCGTGCTTGCTTACGGCATTCGGACCGACTTCCAAACTGTTTCCTTTCCCGGCTCCCTGCGACTCTTCGAGATCGCTCATTCGATAGAAGAGCTAAAGACGGTGTGCCGATGCGGCCGGAAGGCCATATTCAACGCTCGAATCGATAACGGCGCATTTGTTTTCGAGGGGTCACAGGTCGCCCTTGACGGCATCGAAACTAACTATGAATCGCTCTGTGCCGGTTGTTACCTGCGCGAACGCTCACGGAAATAATGTTTGAGTTCAGCGGTTTTCGCGATGGTCATTGCCACCCGCTTTTCGCTGAGCGAGAGTCGGCCGGTCCAAACATTTCTGGTGCGAAGTCCCAGTCCGAAGTAGTCGCCCTGATTCGCGACTATCTAGCGTCCCATCCTAACGCCGACTGGATTGATTGCGGAAGCTACGAGCCCGACCTTTACGCAGACCAGCCACTGAATGCGGCAACGTTGGATGAGGCTTCGGCGGGTGTGCCAATCGTGGTGCACGCGGCGGATCACCACTCGATTTGGGTCAACACCGCGGCGCTCAGAGTCGCTGGCCTCACCGAGACTGTCCCAGTGGTGTCGGGAGGGTCAATCGACATCGACGCATACGGGTACCCCACCGGAGTTTTGCGTGAATGGAATGCGATGAGCCTAATCTACGCTCACCAGCCGAGCCCGAACCTGGAATCCGACCTCAACGCTTATTCACGGGCTCAGGAGCGGCTTCTTGCCGCCGGTGTCGTTGCCGTTCAGGAGGCCTGGATAGACCGTGGCATGCCCGAGGTCTACATCGAGGCCTCTCGTCGAGGATTGTTGAAACTGCGCGTCAACCTAGCGGTACGCATTTCGGCAGAAGCATGGCAAGAAGACCTACGCTTCGCCAAAGCCACCCGATCGGCTATCCGCGATGTGGCCGACCCACTGCTGACCGCAAACACCGTGAAAGTTTTCGTGGATGGCGTCTTTGGCAGCGGGACCGCTCTTAGTCAATCTCCCTACTACGACGGTCATGCAGCAGAACCCGTCTGGCAGATCGATGAACTCCGAAGAATGGCTTTGGCAGCCGATAATGCCGGCTTCCAGCTGCATTTCCACGCCATCGGTGACCAGGCCGTGTCTATTGCCGTGGACACCGTGGAGCACTTGGAGCTGTGTAACGGTTGGGTCGATCGACGACCCGTAATCGCGCACGCAGAGCTGGTGAGTGCGGCTGACCTGACCCGAATTCGCCGGCTTGGAATCGTGGTGTGCCAACAACCCATTTGGGCCACCGAGGGGGCGAGCGTTCAGCAAGTCCGTGACCTGCTAGGAGATTCGGTCGCTGAACAGCTCTACCCAATCCGAACGCTACTCGATGCGGGAATTAGGGTGTCTTTTGGTTCGGATTGGCCTGTCTCCGACCCAGAACCGCTGCCTGGCCTGTACGCCGCAGCGACTCGGGTGCAGCCAAGCTCGCTGCTTCCACCGCTGAATGCCTCGGAGGCAATCCCGCTGCCGCAGGCGCTGCGGAGCTACAGCGATGAGGTCGCCTACCAGCTAGGCCAAGACCCTATGGCTGACAGGGTGATACTGGACACCGACCTCACCACCTGCAGTCCAGCAGAGTTGCTCGCCGCGAATGTGGTTTCGGTGACTATTGCGAACAAACTCGTTTGGCAGGCGAACTAAGCGACTACTGGGTCCGCAGTGAAACCAGGCACTCCACTACTGCTGAACCAACACCAAAGTGCTGTAAGCGGGTACGTCAGCGACGTTTCCCTTTACTTTGCCAATCGGGTTAACGCCTGCCACCGAGCCTTTTGCCAAAACCTGCCAGGTCCCTGAGGCAGGAAGCTTCACCTTTATAGAGGTCTTGTTCTGGTTGTGGGCCACAAAAATCTTGCTCGCGGAATCTCCGACTGCCTTACCGTTGAGCCAGTAGGAAATTACTCCGTGTGACTGCGTCACGAACTT
>JBEGRP010000089.1:0-4561 GCA_041180345.1 Actinomycetota bacterium
GGGTGTCGCCATCAGCGTGTGCAGAGTCCACCTCTGCGACCATTGCAGCCGAAACAGCCGGATCGAAGCAACGCATTGGATCGTTATCTAGGTATGCCAGATCTTCTGGGGTTGGAATAGCGCCATCGCGAGAAGCCTCGACCGGACCGATTCCAACGGTGTGTGTTACCAGCTGGATGCCCAGCGAATTCAGGAACTTTGCGGCGACTGCGCCAAGTGCGACGCGTGCTGCGGTCTCGCGTGCGCTTGCACGCTCTAGAACCGGGCGGGAATCCAGGAAGCCGTACTTCTGCATTCCGGTGAAATCAGCGTGACCTGGACGGGGACGGGTTAGTGCCGCTGCTCGCGCACCTTCAAGTGCGGATGCATCTACCGGGTCTGCGCTCATAACCTCTTGCCACTTTGGCCACTCGGTGTTCGCAACGCAGATAGCAACTGGTCCACCCTGAGATAGTCCGTGGCGAACGCCACCGGAAAGGGTTACCTCGTCCTGTTCGAACTTCATTCGAGCGCCGCGACCGTATCCCAGACGGCGGCGCGCTAGGGCATCCTGCACTTCGGAAGTCGTGATTGGAACGCCAGCAGGCAGCCCCTCTAGAACGGCAACAAGTTCTGGGCCGTGCGATTCTCCGGCGGTGATCCAACGTAGCATGGGGTCAATTTTAGTCCAGTGCGTGGCGCATGGACTCGACTACGGCAACCTCATTGGCTAGCGGTTCGTTGGTGTCGCCGTTTTGGAACACCCTGATTTGGGCAACGGCCTGCCAAAGCAGCATTTCTAAGCCACTGATGATGGTCTGCCCCTTGGTTGCCCAAATCGATGCAAACTGGCTAGGCCACGGCTGATATGCGACATCGAGCAGTGCGCCAGTTGGCGAAAAGCTGCGCTTCTTGGCGAGGCGGGCGGCGACTTCGTCTAGTGCTCCGCCGGGCAGCGTGGCAATTGTTAGGTCGACGTTTCGGGCGTTTCGGGCAAGATTTCCCACCCGTTTTGCCGATAAGCCAAGAGCTTTAGCGAACTCGACAAGTTGCTTTTGAGTCCTAGCATTGCGGGCGAAGACTCTGACTGATGCGTTTGGCGCAAGCTGGCTCAATGCAGCTACAGCACTGGTCGCTGTGGAGCCTGATCCAATAACCAGCACCGAGTTGACAGTTCCCAGGTTCGCTTGCGAAATCGCCTGGATGATGCCGAACACGTCGGTGTTGTAGCCAGCCCAGCCAGTCTCGGTACGTACCAGGGTGTTTACAGCCCTAGTCGCTTCGGCTGATTTGTCGAGGCTTTCGGCGAATTTCGCGGCTTCTTCCTTGAGAGGCATTGTCACGCTCAGGCCAAGCCATTCCGGTTCTAGAGCCTCGACGAATGGACGCAGGCCTCCTTTTCGGACTTCGACCTTTTCGTAATTCCAGTTAAGGCCAAGCACTCGGTAAGCCGCGTTGTGGATAATCGGGCTCTTGGAATGATTGATGGGCGAACCGAGTACCGCTAGTTTGCGTTCCATTAGTTACCGTTCCAACCCGGGTTCGCCTGCATCCAAGCCCGCCATTTGGCAACGGCCGCAGAGTGCTCTGCCGCAGTAGTGCTGAAAACTGTCTCGCCGGTCTCGAGGTTGATTGCGCAAAAGTAGATCCAACTTCCAGGCACCGGATGCAGGGCCGCATCGATTGCCAACGATCCTGGTCCGCCTATTGGCCCAATTGGCAAACCTGCGTGGACATAGGTGTTGTAGCCGTTGCCGTCAGCCCGCTCAGCCGCGGTAGTGGTCACGGTATTGCCACCGCTGCCGTAACTTACTGTGGCATCTGATTGCAGCTTCATGCCGATTTTTAGGCGGTTGGTAAAGACCCTGGAAACCTTGTAGAAATCCTGAGTTTGCCGGGCTTCCTTCTGAATTATCGAAGCGAGCGTCAACACTCGATGACGGTCTGCGACCGCGACTCCATAGTGATCGAGTTCTTGGTAGGTCCGGGCAACCATCTGCTTCAGAATTGCCTTGGCGGAGAGATTTGGATCGAACGCGTAGGTTGCTGGGAAAAGGTAACCGTCAGCGTTGGGTGCCGAAGTTGGTATGCCGAGGTCGGATAAGTTTCCAGCGGCAGCAATGAAATCTGAAAGCGGCTTCCCCGTTGCAGTGGCCAGCTGTTTGAGCGTGGTTTGCAGTCTCAAGCCTTCTTTGATGGTCACGCGATCGACAAGCAGCGATTGAGGATTCTTTATGGCATCCAGCGCCTGCTGCGAACTCATCCCCCTTAGTAGGCGGTAACTGCCAGGGTAGAAAATCGAATCTTCCGCGATTATGAGCCGATAGGCAACATCGGAATTCTTGACTACACCAAGTTTTTCGAGATCGGCCGCAACACCGACACCGCTTTCCCCGGGGACAATGGTAAGTGTGACGCTCCCCGTTCCGGGTCCAGTGAAGTCACGACCGAGAAGTTGATCGTAGACACCTCTGAGTTGCCCGCGGTTAGCAAGGGCAACCGCTAGGGCAATCGCAAGAACAAGAAGTGCGGCTACAACGATGCGACGCCTCAGGTATTTGCTGCTAGCCATCAGAAGTTCCCGCTCTCTCGGTGCGACCCACCGAGCGATGGTAACTCGCTCCCAGGTGCAGCTCCAGTAGACCGCTCCCCCGCCAAAGCCTGTTCAAGAATTATGGCCGCGGCCTCTTGGTCGATGATCGATCGCGAGTTTTTAGCGTTTCGACCAGAAAGTCGAAGGTTTGCACTCGCCGTCACTGTGGTCAGGCGTTCATCGATGAGGCGAACCGGCACCTGAAGAACGTCACCAATCGCGTGTGCCAGGGCGATAGCGTCCTCGGTGGATTGAGTATGGCCGCCGCCGAGTGAGAGTGGCAAACCCACGTATACCTCTAGGAAACTGTAGTCATCAACAGCTCGGGCAACAGCAGCGGCTGAGTCTGCAATTGTCTCGGCCCGTGCGACCGTCTCAAACGGTGTAGCGAGAATGCCGTCCTGGTCGCTGATAGCTAGGCCAATGCGGGCTTTACCCACATCGACCGCCAGTCGGCGTCCCTTGCGCATGGCTCTAAAGGGCGGCCTTCACCGCAGCGATTGCCGCCGCAATCTTGGATGCGTCAGCACCACCACCCTGGGCGATATCGACCTTGCCGCCACCGCCACCGCCGAGGATGGTGGATGCAGCACGAACCAAGGATCCGGCCTTCGCGCCAGCTGCCTGTGCAGCCTTGCTGGTGGCTACGACGATCATCGGCTTGTCAGCGACGACACCGAAGATTGCTGCCACCCCCGCGTTGTCGCCGAAGCGATCGCGCACCTGTACGGCCAACGAGCGCAGTTCGTCCACGCTTTCAACAGTGCCGATGTTTTCAGCAACCAACTTGTGAACACCAGTTTGGGTAGCAGCCGCCACCATCGCCGGTACCTTCGAGGCTAGTTCCGCCGCCTGGTATTGAGCGAGTTTGCGCTGCGCCAGCTTGAGATCTTCCAAGGTCTGGGCTAGGCGGTCCTCGAGCGCACCCTTTGGCGCCTTAGTGAGGTCGTACAAACGGTTGACCAGAGCACGTTCGGTTGCGAAGGCACGGAATGCGTCAATGCCAACCAGCGCCTCAAGGCGACGGCTACCGCTACCAACCGAGGATTCGTTGATGAGCGAAACTAGGCCGATCTGAGCTGAACGGGACACGTGGGTTCCACCACAGAGCTCGCGACTCCAAGGGCCGCCCACCTGAATTACGCGAACCTCTTCGTCGTAGGTTTCGCCGAAGAGAGCAACGGCTCCCCACTCCTTGGCGTCGGGTAGCGACATGTACTGAGCAGAAACTGCAAGGTCCTGTCGGATTGCCAGGTTGGTTACTTCTTCAATCTCGCTGCGTGTCTCGGCAGAGAGCGCCTGCTGCCAGGAGAAGTCCAACCGTAGGTAACCAGGCTTGTTGTAGGAACCGCTTTGAAGGGCGGTTGGACCAAGCACCTGACGAAGCGCGGCGTGAACCACGTGAGTTCCAGAGTGCGCTTGTGCCGCACCGAGACGCCACTCTGGGTCAACCTGAGTGACCGCCTTGGAGCCAACGGCAACCTCGCCGCGGCGTACCAAGACCTTGTGCGAAACCAGTCCCTTAACCGGCTTCTGAACGTCCAGTACTTCCAGCTCAAAGCCGTCACCGATAATCAAACCGGCGTCCGCCTCCTGCCCTCCGGACTCGGCATAAAGGGACGTGGTGTCGAGAATAATCTCGGCGATTTCACCCTCTGAAACTCGGTTCGCGGAAGAGCCCTCGGTGATCAGACCGATGATCTTGCCTTCGCTTTCGAGCTCTTCGTAACCAGTGAACCTAGTGACTCCTTGAGCGCGGAACTCTCCGTAAACGCTGAGATCGGCGCCGCCCTTCTTGGAGCGAGCATCTGCCTTGGCGCGTTCTTTTTGCTCTGCCATGAGAGCCTTGAAGCCATCGCGGTCGACGCTCAAACCCTGCTCTTCGGCGATTTCCAGGGTCAAGTCAATTGGGAACCCGTAGGTATCGTGCAGCAAGAAGGCAGCGTCACCTTCGAGTTGGTTACCGCCCTTGCCCTTCACGGCTCCGAT
>JBEGRP010000090.1:0-4550 GCA_041180345.1 Actinomycetota bacterium
TCGAAGCCGATTCCCAGCTCTGGGTGCTCGACCGCCACGAACGAAACGTCGTTGATCTCGTGAACCACGTCCTGGCTGGGGTGACCGGTGATCGCGGTCTTGAACTTGCGCGGCAGGTTGGCCAACTCTGGGTCGCCAATGAACCGGTCGGTGATCTCGCGAATGATCGGAGTCACGTCGATCAGCTCGTCCTTGGCCACGCCCGCTACCGGCGAACCCAGGATGATTCGAGGAACGTCACCGCAGGCCTCCTCGGTGCCCAGGCCAACGTTCTCCAGCTTGCGCCAGATCTCCGGAACATCCTTGATGTCGATCCAGTGGTACTGGATGTTCTGGCGGTCACTGATGTCCGCGGTATTGCGGGCACTGTTCACCGAGATATCGGCGATGACTCGGAGCTGGTCGGTGGAGATGCGGCCACCGTCGATGCGGACTCGCATCATGAAGTACTTGTCCTCGAGGTCTTCGTCCTCGAGCAGGGCGGTCTTACCGCCGTCGATGCCTTCGCGGCGCTGGGTGTAGAGACCCCACCAGCGCAGGCGGCCGTTCTTGTCAGTAGGGAAAATGCTGTCGAAGCCGTGCTTGGAGTAGTAGCTCTCGACGCGCTCGCGGACGTTCAGACCGGGGTCGGCCTGCTTCCACTGCTCGTTGGCATTCAGCGGCTCCTTGCCGTCTACCTTCCACTGACCATTTGGTCGGGCCTCACGCACCGGGCGTGCTGGCTTGTCGGTCATAGTGTCTCCCTAAAAAAATGCGACGCGAAGCGACGAAAAAGGCGGTGTAAAAATTCTCGCGAAAAAGGCTGGTTTCCCCAACCTGTTACGAAACATTGCGTAACCCTAGAAATCCGCGTCGTTGCAGGGATTCAGGCCCGTTTGCGAATCCTAAAACCTACCAATTTGATAGGGTTTTGATGATGGAAATCTCCCCAAAGAACAATGCAATTTTAGCCTCTCACGGCACCGATAACCCAATCGGTGCCGGGCTGATTGCCGAACTGGTTCGCGCTGTTGCGCGGAGCCTCCCCGAGGTAAACGTGGTGGAGTCTTTCGTGGATGTCCAGCAACCGCAGGTTCCCGAAGTTTTGGGCACGCTCGTGGCCGAAACCCCAGGGCAAAAAACCACAATCGTTCCCCTGCTTTTGAGCACGGGTTATCACGTTCGCCAGGACATCACCGATGCCGTCATAGCGGTTTCAGACGAGGCCTTTGCGGCCACCGGCAGCAAGCCTGAAATCGCCGTCACACCGGCCCTTGGACCGTCTAGCGAAATCATCGACTTGCTTTATCTGCGCCTGCGCCAAGCCGGCTGGACCCCCGATGACGTGGCGGTGTTGGTGGTTGCCGGATCCAGCGACGCAGCTGCCGTGGAGGAGTGCCACCTGGTTCATGCCATCCTGCAGGATGCAATCCAATCCACCTATCCGCAGGCCCAGGTGGAACTCGCCTTCCTCAGCGCGGTGGAGCCCAAACTCAAGGACTTGGTGCCCAAACTCAAGTTCCAGAACCCGCGCAAGCGGGTCGTGGTAGCAAACTACCTGCTGGCGCCAGGGTTCTTCAATGACCTAGCCAATCGTGCCGGTGCGCATCTGGTTGCAGACCCGCTTCTAAAACTGGGAGAGCCGCCGGCGCAGCAGCTGATCGACGTGATCCTCCGTCGAATCTCCGAGGCAACTGCCGCCGAGGGCACCCTGGGCTGCCTGAAGGCTGGTGGCGACTGGAGCTGTGCCGCTGGTTGCGGCGTGCCTTGCCGCAGCTAAAACTCCGCCGTTAGTTCAGGCCGGCTGCGTGCAACTTCAGTTTGGCAATCATGTCGCCGAACAGTAGTCGGTTGTCCAGCAGTCCGTAGACGCGAATCTGCCGCCCATTCGGGTTCGGTTCGTAGAGTCCGTTAGCTAGCAAAGTTGGGCAGGCCAGGTTGGTCCAGCTGCTGCTGGCAGTGTCTGGCTCGAAGGCGGTTTGCAGGGCGGTCAGCAACACCAGCGGGCTGTCACCGAGAGCATACGCTTCACCGGCGCTGCCACCCAACTCCCCCACCCAGACGGCCACGCGGCCCAACTCGGCCGCAAGATGGTCGCCTAGTTCACCCAGGGGCTGAAGCTCGGTGAGCAGTTCCGCCCGGCTGTAGAGGCAGCTGCGGTAACTGTCACGGGGGACCTGCCAGAGGCGAAGGTTGCTGTGGTTGAAAACGATCTGACCAGCCACCACGTCTTGGTGCAGGTTGTATTCCAGGTCCGGAGCACCAGGGGCGGTCTCTGCCAGACTCTCGTGCTCGTGACCACCAATCCAGACCACGGTCAGGCGGTCGGCGATCCGCGGCTCTTTCAGGTAGGCGCTAGCGATCTCGGTGAGGCTGGCGCCGCAGGCAACATAGAGCGGTAGTTCGGTGTCATCTCGCATCGCCTCGGCGATGATGAAGTCGATGCCCGCCGAGTTCAGCGGAGTCTTAGTGTCTTGGTGGATGCCACGAGCGCCTTCGAGAACCGGATACTGCCCGGTCTGACCGACCATTTCGACAATCTTGTTGGCAGCCTTAACGGCCTCTGCAACATCGTCGCCCGGGTTCCAGGGATCGCCCTCGCGCAGGTGGGTGCCAATAACCGCGCGCACCTCGACCGAGGGACTGAGTAGGTGATGAGCAAGCTGGACCAGTCCATCCGGGTCGCCGGCAAAGTCGTTGTCGATGATGACACGGACGCGCTTGCCTACCGCGGAAGCTGGCCAGACTGACATTTTTACTCCTGGGGTTGGGTGACTTTATCCGGGCGGACGCGGAAGGCGAACACTGCCGCTACCAGAGAAATGATGGTGCCGATCAGGAAAGCGCCGTGCGTGCCGTTGTTCAGGCTGATCGGGTCGCTGCTTGCGGTTGCGCCTCCCGAAAGAACCGTCAGGACCGCAACGAAACCGGCGGTTCCCGCTGCGCCAGCAACCTGCTGTACCACTCCGATGGTGGCACTTCCGTGGCTGTAAAGATCGTGACTGAGTGATCCCATCGAGATTCCGAACAGAACCGGGAACACAAATGCCAGTGATGCACTGAGGAGCGAGTAGGCGAAGAAGACTTCCCACATCGGAGTCTCGGTGCCAAAAGTCGCCATCAGAGCGACGGAAAGGGCAACGCCTGTCATCGCCGGCACCAGAATCCTGCGGGCACCCTTGCGATCGAAGAGCTTTCCTGCCACCCCACCGAGTAGTCCCTGAAGCAGACCGCCGGGCATCATCAGCAGCCCTGTGGCCAGAGCCGTCTGGTGCAGCACACCCTGGGTGTAGATCGGAATGATGATGATGGTTCCGAAGAGCGAAAACATCATCAGGACCATCAGGACGGTGGAGTTGGTGAAGGCCGGGGACTTGAAAGTGGCGAGGTTCAATAGACCCTTGTTGAGCGGGGCCAACTTGAGTTGGCGTCGCACGAACCAGATCACTAGCACCAGTCCGACAGCAATCGGGATCAACGGGTTAACCGGCGCATCCCCGCGTGCTGCAGAGCCGACCTCGGAAAGGCCATAAATTAGCACGGAGAAACCCACCGCGCTCAACCCCAGCGAAAGCACATCCAGGGTCATGGTTCCAGGTTCGTGGTCGATTGCCAAGTGTCTGGCCCCGATGAATGTGGCAACCGCAGCAATAGGCAAGACCACCCAAAACAGCGCGTGCCAACCCCAGACTTGCACGATTAGACCCGATGCCGCTGGGCCGAGAGCGGGAGCCACGGCAAACACCAGGCTCACCTGCCCCATGACCATGCCGCGCATGTTCTCGGGGACAATCTTCATCATCGTGGTCATGAAGAGCGGCATCAGCAGCGCGGTTCCGGCCGCCTGAAGCACGCGTCCCAGCAAGAGGACTTCGAAGTTTGCCGAAAGCGCACCGAGCACGGTACCAGCGATGAATACCGCCATAGCAGTGAGGAACATTTGCCTGGGCGAGAACTTGGATTGGAGATAACCGGTGACCGGAATCACGGCCGCCATCGTCAGCAGAAACGCGGTGGTGAGCCACTGTCCCACCGAGGCGGTGATGTTCAAATCACGCATCAAGACCGGCAGTGCCACGCCCAAAACGGTCTCGTTTAGGCTGACCACAAAGTTTGCACCAAGCAGGATAAAAAGAATCCTGAAAACGTGCGAGGGAAGTTTAGGTTTGGTGGACTGAGACTCGGTGGTGCTAGCTGTCATTTGAACTGGTTTCACTGAACTTTCGGATCGTTACCGATCCCTGGGTGCAGTAGACACCATAGACACGGCCGGTAAACGAAGTGGTCACCTCTGCGGACAGGTAGCGTCCGTCGAAGGTTGCCAGAATAGCACTCTCGCCGATGCCGTTTACGAAGCCCAGCTGCACTTGGTCGCTGGTCTGCATGGCTTCGAAACCGCCGACCGGATCCACGCACTGAATGAATAGGCAGGCCATGTCGGCCGGTAACGCGTGGCTAGACTCGCGAGTCAGACCGTAGAGGCGGGCCCGCACCACGATGTCGTAGGGGGTGATCTCGATGTCGTAGTGGCTCTGCTCGTCGTAGCGCAGGGTCAAACCACCGATGCCCTT
>JBEGRP010000091.1:0-4523 GCA_041180345.1 Actinomycetota bacterium
ACGTTCTCGCGCACGCTGGCACTGAATAGCGTGGCGTCTTCGAAAGCCATGGCGATGTGGCTACGCAACTCCTCGCGGTTCAGGTTGCGAATGTCGACACCGTCTATTTCGATGGCGCCTCCGGTCACCTCGTATAGGCGAGTTGTCAGAGCCGTGAGCGTGCTCTTGCCACTGCCAGTGATGCCGATCAGGGCGACTGATTCGCCCGGCTCGATAACCAGGTTCACTCCCTTGATGAGTTCTTCGCCACCCGGTGGCACATCCGCGAACTGGAAGTGGACATCCTTGAACTCCAAGCGGCCCGCAGGCTTAGTCACCGTCTGTGGATTCTCGGGGTCACTAATCTCGATTGGCGCGTCAAGTACCTCGAAGAAGCGTTCGACAGCAGTCTTGGCATCCAGGGTCATGGAAAGCATGAAACCGATGGACTCGGTTGGCCAGCGCAGGACCGTGACGGTTGCAAAGAATGCCACCAAGGTGCCCACGGTGATTTCTCCGGTGGATACCAACCAGACACCCGCGAACAAGGAGATACCTGTCGCCATCTCAGGAATGATGATCAGCCAAGACCAAAGGAAGGCGATCATGCCCGCCTTCTTAAGCTCGGTGTCCTGCAGGTCCGCAGAGTCCTTGGCGAACTTACTCAACATGTACTCTCCGCGGCCAAATGCCTTCAGAACACGGATGCCGTGGATTGACTGCTCCACGCTGGTGGCAAGGTCACCGCTCTGGTCCTGACTCAGTCGGGCCATCGCGTGGTAGTTCTTTTCGAAGCGGAAACTGATGAAGGAAACCGGTGCCGTACAGACCAGGAAGATGGTGCCCAGAATCCAGTTGTAGCTGAACATCAGGGCTAGGCCGAAGATGATGATGAAGACGTTTGCGGTCAGCAGCACCAGACCGAACGACAGCCAGCGGCGGATTAGCGAAAGATCACCGGTGGCGCGCGACAGCAACTGACCGGAAGGCCAGCGGTCGTGGAATGAAACCGGGAGGTCCTGAAGCTTGGCGTAGAAGGTCTGGCGCAGACCGGCTTCCACCTTGGTGCCGGGAGTCAGCACGATCCAGCGGCGGAGGAAGATTAATCCCGCTTCCAGACAGCCGATACCCAGAACTGAGAGCGCAAGTCCGATCAGCGTGCCCGGTGTGCCATTTGTTTGCAGACTGTTGATCAGGGTGCGAAGCAGCTGGGGAACATAGAGGGCCGCCAGATAGGCGCCAAGTACCGCTACTGTTCCCAAAATGGTGCGCGGAAGTGCATCTTTCGCATAGGGAAAAATACGCAACAGCGTTGCAAGTGTTCCGCGTTGTTTCATCTTTGAACTAAACCTGATTCTGCCGAACCGCTATTCCGGTCAGCCCTTCAGGCTAACAAAAACGCCGGCACTCGACCGGCGTTTTTGGAATTTTGTTCTGAAATCGTTTAGTGGAAGAAGTGACGCTCTCCGGTGAAGTACATGGTCACACCGGCAGCTTCGGCGGCGGCGATGACTTCCTCATCGCGAACCGAACCACCAGGCTGGACCACGGCACGAACTCCGCCGTCAATCAGGATCTGCAGGCCGTCGGCGAATGGGAAGAACGCGTCCGATGCGGCGACTGCGCCACGGGAACGGGACACCGAGCGCTCTACTGCCAGCTTGCAGCTATCGACTCGGTTGACCTGTCCCATGCCGACACCGACCGAGCCACCGTCTTTGGCGATGAGGATTCCGTTGGACTTGACCGCACGGCTGGCGCGCCAGGCAAACTTCAGCTCCTCGAAGGTGGCGGCGTCGGCCTTCGGACCGGCAACTAGCTTCCACTCGTTGGTGTTGAAGGCAGCGAAGGTGTCCGGCTGCTGAACCAGCAGACCGCCCGAGATCTGGCGAACCTCGAGAGCCTCGCGGCTGTAGTTCTTCGGTAGCTCCAGGATTCGCAGATTCTTCTTGGCCAGCAGGATCTCCAGCGCGGCGGCCTCGTAGCCGGGGGCAACGATTACCTCGGTGAATACCTCCGAGACGGCGGCTGCCATCTTCGCGGTGACGGTGCGGTTGGCGGCAATCACGCCACCGAATGCGCTCATCGGGTCGCAGAGGTGCGCCTTCTGGTAGGCGCTGAGGATCGCGTCCTCGGCACCCTCGGTGGCGATTGCTATACCGCAGGGGTTGGCGTGCTTGATGATGGCAACGGCCGGCTCGGTGAAGTCATATGCGGCACGCAGCGCTGCATCGGCGTCAACGTAGTTGTTGTAGGACATGTCCTTGCCGTTCAGCTGGCGCGCCTGGGCGATGCCCTGCACGGCGCCTTCGCCGGTGGTCTTGTACAGGGCGGCCGCCTGGTGGCTGTTCTCGCCGTAGCGAAGGACGTTGCTCAGCTTGCCGCTGACTCCAAACTCGGTGGCGAAGCCTGGGTTGCTGTTGGCGGCCTCTTCCGGTGCGCCGACCTTGCCCTTCCAGGCGTTGTTCAGCTCCTCGCCGAACCAGTTGGCAACCGCGGTGTCATAGGAAGCGGTGTGGCTGAAGGCTGCGTAGGCAAGCTGACGGCGCTGTAGCAGGGTGGTTCCGCCGTTCTGGATTGCCTCGATGACCTCACCGTACATACCTGGGTCCACGACAATCGCAACGTTCGCGTGGTTCTTGGCGCTGGCGCGAACCATCGCAGGGCCACCGATGTCAATCTGCTCGACGACGGCGTCACCCTTGGCTCCGCTGGCCACAGTCTGGACGAATGGGTAGAGGTTCACAACCACCAGCTGGAAAGCCTCGATGTCCAGCTCTGCCAGCTGCTGCTCGTGCTGCACCAGACGCAGGTCGGCCAAGAGACCGGCGTGGACCTTTGGGTGCAGAGTCTTGACGCGTCCATCCAGCGATTCTGGGAAGCCGGTGACCTGCGACACCTCGGTGACCGAGTAGCCAGCCTCGGCGATGGTCTTGGCGGTACTGCCAGTGGAAATCATCTGAACGCCGGCTTCGTGAAGCGCCTTGGCGAGGTCCAGCAGACCGGTCTTGTCGCTGACGCTGATGAGAGCGCGCTTGACCGGAACGCGGTCGAAGTGGCGGTAATCCGCTGCGGTGTACGAGTTGTGTGCGGCCATGAGTGTCCTCTGTTTTCTTGGCTGGCAGGTGGGCGTGAAGCTTTAGTTACTGAAGCTTGATTTTGCCGTTAGCGATGTCGGCTACCACCTGCACCAGCAGTTGGCGTTCGACCACCTTGATGCGCTCGTGGAGCGACTCCTCGGTGTCCTCTGGCAAAACGGTGACCTTGGCCTGAGCCAGGTGCGGTCCGGTGTCGACGCCCTCGTCGACGATGTGAATGGTGACTCCCGTTTCCGCTGCGCCTGCCGCCATGGCGTCATGAACGGCGTGAGCGCCCGGGAACAGCGGCAAGAGTGAAGGGTGGGTGTTGATCAGTCGCGGCGATACAGCGCGAACAAAGTTAGGCGGCAGGATGCGCATGAAACCAGCCAGGATGATCAGGTCCGGGTTGAAGTTCTTGATGCTGGCAAGCAGCTCTTCTGCCCAAGCGGCTCGGTTCTCAAAATTGCCGGGGCTGACGACAAAACTTGGGATTCCGTAGCGGTCGGCATGAGCCAGACCGTCAGCGTCGTTGTCGGCACCTACGGCCAAAATTTTGACCGGGTAGGTTGGGTCCTCGGTGGCCTCAAGAATTGCCTTGAGGTTAGACCCACCACCACTGATTAGAACGACTGCCGAAAGCACCCTTCAAGTTTACCGCTCGGGCTCGAAGCCACTTCCCGCCGATGGCTCCGGGATATCCACCTTTTCCTCGGTGCGCGCGAATCGGGCCACCGAGGCCTTGGCTCGCTCCACCAGGTGGGAATCCGGAGCATCCGGACTGGCGGTGTAGAAGGCTGCGATTGTGGAGACCAGAGCAACCTCGACGAAGAGCGCAGCGGCTGTGGTCAGGGGATTTCCGCCGACATCCGCGAATCGACCAGGACCGATCGAACCACGGGTTAGCAGGTTTGCAAGCAGCATTTCGAGCGCTGCCACCAGCGCGACCGGGATACCCAGCGACAGCGCGGCGGTAATCGGGCTGGCAAATTCGAAGCGCATCTCGGCGGCGTGCGAGCGGATTCGCAGCGTGGCGACAATGGCGGCCACCACCGGAATAGCAATTGCAATCATGCCGAAGCTCAGCTCACCAGCCGGAAGTGCCGCGAATATCGGCAGCGCGGGCAGTGGGCCAAGCTGTGACCCGAGTGGACTCACCAACGAGCCGGTGCCAATCGCAAATCCAGCGCCGGTAAACCAGTCTGCGCCAAATAACACGAAGTTAGGCAGGAAAACAATCTGGCCAACGGTCAGCAGGATGCCGCCCAGAAGTGTTAGCTGCATGCTCTCGTAGAGGCGAATAACTTCGATCCAGTTGAACGCCAACTGCAAGGCCAGCGTCACGGCCGAAACGCCGATGAGCGAAACCACGATAGCCGTGCCGGCGCGAAGCGCAGGTGGCAAAACCACGTTCGCCCACCAACCCAGAGCCTCCCAGCGCTGGTTAACCCAGGCCCGAACCACCAG
>JBEGRP010000092.1:0-4486 GCA_041180345.1 Actinomycetota bacterium
GAGTTTGGTGTCTTTGAGCCGCATGAGGTAGCAGCGACCAACTTCTCGGTAATAGCCATGGGGAAGTGCGGTGCCCGCGAACTCAACTACATCAGTGACGTTGACGTCATTTACGTCGCCGGTCCTGCGAATGAAACTCTTGAATCGCACCGAGCTGTGGAGGTAGGAACCAAACTTGCCAACCGCATGATGCGCGCAATGGATGCCACCGCCTCAGAACCAATGCTTTGGCAGGTTGACCCCAACCTTCGTCCGGAAGGAAAGTCGGGTGCCCTGGTTCGAACCCTTGAGTCGCACGTAGCGTATTACGAGCGTTGGGCCGAGTCCTGGGAGTTCCAGGCGCTACTGAAGGCTAGGCACCTCGCGGGTTCGCGAGACCTGGGTGAGGCCTACGTCGCCGCGCTAAACCCGATGGTTTGGAGCAGCACCAAGCGCGAAAACTTCGTGGAATCGGTGCAGAAGATGCGCCAGCGGGTTCTGGAGCACATCCCGGCCAACGAAGTTGATCGTCAGATCAAGTTGGGCCCTGGCGGCCTGCGCGACGTCGAATTTACCGCCCAACTGCTTCAGCTTGTTCATGGCCGCACCGACGACACCGTGCGTCAACGAGACACGATCTCGGCAATTGAGGCGCTGCGTGAGGCCGGCTACATCGGTCGCGGCGAGGCACAGTCCTTTGCCGATGCGTACCGCTTCCTCCGCTCTCTCGAGCATCGGATCCAGCTCTCGGAACTTCGTCGAACCCATTTGATGCCTACTGATCCCGAAGCGCTGCGGGCCATCGCTCGCTCCCTAAACCCGCGTTGGACCGCTGATGCCCTCACCGAGGCATGGGAGCGCACCAAGACGGAGGTTAAAGGCCTTCACCAGCGAATCTTCTTCCGCCCGCTGCTGTCAGCAGTTGCGCGTCTCGAAGATACAACTCTCGCGCTGACCGATGAACAGGCAATCGATCGCCTGGGGGCAATTGGCTTCTTGGATCCTCGTGGTGCGTTAGTCCACATTCGTGCTCTGACCAGTGGCCTCAGCAGGCGGGCGGCCATCCAAAAGCAGCTTCTACCGGTCTTGATCGAATGGTTTGCGCGCGGGACAGATCCGGACAGCGCCCTGTTGGCGTTCAGACGCCTGTCAGAGGACCTCGGCGAGTCGCCCTGGTACCTAAGAATGCTCCGGGATGCCTCGGGTGCCGCGGAGCGCATGACCGAGGTTCTGTCAAATAGTCGTCTAGCCACCGAGCTTTTCGAAAAGATTCCAGAGGCAGCAGCTTGGTTCGAGCGGGTCGAGGACCTGCAGCCGATGACTGGCGAGGAGTTGGAGACCGAGTTCCAAGCGATCGTTGAGCGTCACAATGATCTCAGCGCGATCGCAGCAGCAGCTCGCCACGTTAGGCGCCGGGAAACCCTTCGGGTTGCGATGGGGGCCGTGCTCGACGTACTCACTATCGATGATGTTGCGACAGGCCTCACCGCAATCACCGAGCAATATCTACGAGGACTCTTGCTTGCGGTCAGATCTAATAGTTCCGAGCGAAATGATGGTCATCGGCTAGCGACCGCTGTGGATTTCGCTGTCATTGCCATGGGTAGATTCGGTGGAGCCGAGCTCGGATTTGGCTCCGACGCAGATGTCATGTTTGTCTACCGCGCTCACGAGGGAGTAAGCCCTGAGGTGGCGCAGAAGGCCGCCGAGCGAATTGTTCAGGAATTGCGAGAGGTAACGACTGATCACCGATTGGCTTTCGAGCTCGACCTGGACCTTCGGCCGGAGGGCAAGAAGGGCGCAATCGTAAGGTCGCTAGATTCGTACGCAGCCTATTACGAGCGCTGGAGCGATTCCTGGGAGTCCCAGGCGCTCCTTCGGGCACGCGCGATTGCAGGATCGCCGCAACTTATCGAAGAGTTCGAGAAACTCATCAATAAGTATCGATATCCGACCAAGGCGGACCCCAAAGACGTCATGGAGATTCGACGCATCAAGGCGAGAGTCGAGACCGAGCGATTGCCACAGGGGGCCGATCCCCGCCGCCACCTGAAGCTGGGTCGGGGTTCGCTCTCCGACGTGGAATGGTTGGTACAACTTCTTCAGTTCCAACACGGGGGAGAGCACCCGAGCATTAGAACCCCTAGGACACTTGAGGCGCTGCGGGCTTGCGTTACCGAGGGACTGATTACCGAGCCCGACGCAAACGTACTCGAAGCGGCCTGGGTGCTAACTTCGAGGATCCGCAGTGCAGCTGTTCTTTGGACCAACAAGCAGTCCGATGTGCTACCTATCGATCGCCGTCAGCTCGAGGGTATTGCTCGTATTCTCAACTATCCGAACTTCAGTGCCACTCAGGTAGAGCAGGACTATCTCGCTGCCACCCGTCGTGCTCGGGGAGTTTTCGAGCGTCTGTTCTTCGGTTAGACCACCTTAGACAATCAAAAGGGCCACACCTTTCGGTGTGGCCCTTTTGTAATGGCTCGGATTAGACGCCGTAGTACAGCTCGAACTCGTATGGGTGAGGACGCTGTGCCAGAGGCTTGATTTCCTTCTCGCGCTTGTAGTCGATCCAGGTCTCGATGAGCTCCTTGGTGAATACGCCGCCCTTCAGCAGGTACTCGTGGTCGTTCTCGAGAGCGGTCAGAACCTCGCCGAGCGAACCAGGTACCTGTGGGATGAGCTTTGCTTCCTCAGGAGGCAGCTCGTACAGGTCCTTGTCGACTGGAGCGTGTGGCTCGATGCGGTTCTGGATGCCGTCCAGACCAGCCATCAGCATTGCAGCAAACGCCAGGTATGGGTTGCTCGATGCGTCTGGTGCACGGAACTCGATGCGCTTAGCCTTCGGGTTGGTGCCGGTCATTGGGATACGGATCGATGCCGAACGGTTACCAGCCGAGTAAACCAGGTTCACTGGTGCCTCGAAGCCTGGAACCAGGCGGTGGTAGGAGTTCACGGTTGGGTTGGTAAATGCCAACAGCGATGGAGCGTGCTTCAGGATACCGCCGATGTACCAGCGAGCCAGGTCCGAAAGACCGCCGTAGCCGTTCTCGTCGTAGAACAACGGCTTGCCGTCCTTCCAGAGCGACTGGTGAACGTGCATACCCGAACCGTTGTCACCAAACAGTGGCTTTGGCATGAAGGTTGCGGTCTTGCCGTAGGCGTGTGCAACGTTCTTGACGATGTACTTGAACTTCAGGATGTCGTCAGCCGCGCGCAGTAGGGTGTCGAACTTGTAGTTGATCTCACCCTGACCCGCGGTACCAACCTCGTGGTGGCTACGCTCTACAGCAAGGCCAACAGCCTCGAGCTCTAGAACGATGCTGTCACGCATGTCTGCGTGCTGGTCAACTGGGGAAACTGGGAAGTAGCCACCCTTGAATGGGGTCTTGTTCGCCAGGTTTCCACCCTCTTCGACGCGACCCGAGTTCCATGCGGCTTCCGAGCTGTCGATGAAGTGGAATGCGCTGTTCTGCTTGACCTCATAGCGAACGTCATCGAAGATGAAGAACTCTGCTTCTGGTGCGAAGAAAGCGGTGTCGGCGATGCCGGTGGTGGCAAGGTAAGCCTGGGCCTTCTTGGCGACCTGGCGTGGGTCCTTGTGGTAGATCTCGCCGTTGCGTGGGTTGTAGATGTCGAAGACCATGTTCAGGGTCTTCTCAACGCGGAAAGCGTCCAGGTAGGCGGTGGTTACGTCTGGAATCAACTGCATGTCAGACTCGTGGATCGAGGCGAAGCCACGGATCGACGAACCATCGAACAGCTGGCCGTCAACGAAGAACTCTTCGTCAATCATGCTTGCTGGCAGGTTGAAGTGCTGCTGCACACCAGGAAGGTCAGTGAAGCGAACATCGAGGAACTTTACGTCGTTGTCCTTGATGTACTTGACTACCTCGGAGGCGGTCTTGAACATAGGGAAACCCCTTCAAATTGGATTAGGAATCAGGCGAGCCATTACGCCTAATAAAAGTCTACTTGCCCTTTGGTGGCGCGGATTGCAGGAAATGTTTCGGGCATGTAAAAAATATTTGGGCCTAGGCTTTTTGTCATGACCAATTCAGAACCACAGCGCTGGGCTGGCGAGCGATTGGGTTTGCCTCAGACTGGCGCAGGCAGTTTGGCGAAGATGCCCCGACGAATCCTTGCCATTGCTATTGATTGGGGCAGTTCCTTGCTCCTCTCGCACGCCTTTTTTGCCGATGACAACGGCGCAACGCTAATCATCTTCGGGTTGCTCCAGCTCGTTGGCCTTGCTGTGGTTGGAAGTTCGGTCGGAATGCTCTGTTCGGGTATTACTGTCAGGAAGCTACTTGGCGGAAAGCCCGGATTCTATGCAGCGACTATTCGGACGCTCCTGCTTCTCCTGGTGATCCCCGTGGCAATCTGGGATGCGGATTCGCGAGGTCTGCACGACAAGGCGGCGAAAACGGTGCTGGTCCGCCGCTAGAAAAAAAACCGCCCCTGAGGGCGGCTTCATTTTCAAAAGTCGATTAACGCGGTTTTGACA
>JBEGRP010000093.1:0-4396 GCA_041180345.1 Actinomycetota bacterium
TTGATCTCGGCGATGACCAGAGCACCAACCATCACTTTAGGAAGCGAACCGCGACCACCGGCCAACGAGATTCCCGAAAGTGCCACAGCGGTAAGGCCTGTAAACAGCGACTCGGTGGCTGCTGCTGGGTTTCCCTGGGTGGTGTAAGCGGCGGTGACGATACCGGCCACACCGGCAAGCGCTGCGGAGAGCACGAAGCCCAGCACCTTGTAGAGGTTGGCGTTCACACCGCTGCGACGAAGCGCCTCGGCGTTGCCACCGGCAGCCATGAAGCGGCCACCACCGCGGGTTTGGGTCAGGAATACGGTGCCGACGATGTAGATGACAGCGGCGACGTAGAACATCGCTGGCAGACCGAAGTACTGGTTGGTGGCGATGAAGTCCAGCGACTGGAAACCATACAGCGGGGGACCGGTGGTGATAAGTGCTGCGCTACCGCTGGTCACCGAGAGGGTACCAATGGTCACAGCCAGCGGGTTGATTCCGCGCAGGCTGAAGAATGAGTTGACCAGACCGACCACAACGGCCACGGCCACGGCGGCGATGAATGCCAGCCAGATAGGTGCGCCGCTAAGCAGGCACTTGGCCAGCACTACCGCCGAAAGAGCAGCGGTTCCTGGCACCGAGAGGTCCAGAACGCCGCTGAAGACACCCATCGCGATTGCGGCCGCGAAGATGGTGCTGATTGCTGCACCCTGAAGGATCACCGAGAAGTTGGTGTAGGTGCCGAAGATTGGATAGCCCCAGACGCTGAAAGCGCCCCAGAGCAGTGCAAAGAGAATGATGATTCCCCAGCTGCGCACGAACAGCAGCAGGGTGAGGGAGTCGGGTTTACGCATTAGTTGAGCCTACTTGTTGCTTCAGAAAGTGGGTTGCTTCAAAAGAAAAGGCGATGCCCCTAGGTTTTTACGCCTAGGGGCTCACCATTTGGACTACTTACCTGCGAATTCCTTCACAGGGGTGTAGATGACTACACCAGGGGTGTTTCCCTTACCGGCAGCGATTGCCTTCTTAAGCCAGATGATGTTCTGAGCCAGGTCACCCTCGAAGTCGATCTTTCCGATTGCGTAGATCGAACCAGCCTTGTAGAGCGAAACAGCCTGGTCGCTACCACCGATGTCGGTGACACAGGTGTTCTTAGCCTTCTTGCCGGCTGCCTTCAGTGCCTGAACAGCACCAACAGCGGACTCGTCCGAGAGGCCCAGGAATGCGCTCACCTTAGGGTGTGCCTGCAGCGAGCTAGCAACTGCGGTCTGTGCCGAAGCAACCTGACCACCGCCGGCTACGGTTGCGATGAACTTCAGCTTTGGCGAAACCTTCTTCAGTGCCTTGACTGCAGCTGCGTACTCAACCTTGTCACCTACGGAACCGGCCTGGCCAGCGATGTAGACAGCTTCGGTCTGCTTGGTCTTGAGCATGCACTTACCGAGGTTGCGGCCAACGATCTCACCGAGCTGAGCCCATGGCAGCAGGCTGTAAGCGATGCCTGGCAGTGGGGTGCTGCGTCCGGTGAGTTCTGGCGAGGTGTTTACGACACCAGGGATGCCAGCTGCGCTGGAAAGCGCGATAGCCGAGGTCAGCTGGGTGCCGTCGTTCGAGATTGCCCACCAGCCGTCAACCTGCTTGTTGCGAATCCAGCCTGAGATCTGCTGGTTTGCGGTTGCAGCGTTGAAGTTTGGGTCAGCCAGAATGGCGCCCAGGCCCTGTGCTCCGCCGAAGCCCTGGACTCCACCCCAGATACCAGCCATTGCAGGGATCTGCATGCTGATAGGGGAGAAACCGATGACTGGCTTGTCTGCAGCGCTAGCCGCAGTTGCAGTGGTGCAGCCAGCGGCCAGTGCGATTGCACTTGCAGCTGCTACAACGCGAGTGATGTGCTTCACAAATACTCCTTATTTGCTGCCGATTTGGCTTTGTTCGAACTACTTCGTTCGAGCCTTGGCGGCAATCTTTATTTGGTTACAAGCCAAAAGTAACGGGGTATCTGGAATCCAATGCATACTTCAGATGAATAACAACTATTTACGGCTGGTTATGGTTTCTTTATAAATCGTTACCCGTGGTGTTTGCGGGCTGCCAAGAGGGCAATCAGAGAGCTGAGGGACCACACCGAAAGGCTCAAAGCCAACGGCCAGACCGCCTTTTCTCCGGCCGCGCCTACTGCGGTGGCAACCACGCCACCAATCAAGAATTGGATGGCTCCCATGATTGCCAGGGCCGTTCCAGCTAGGTGTCGAACATCGCGCAATGCCATGGCTGTTACCGGCCCAAAGAGGAAGCTGAGGCTGGCTGGAATCAGGGCGAAGGCGCTGAACACCGTCACCGGGTTCAGAAGATTCAGTAGCACCGAGATTCCCAGAATCGCTGCTGCCAGCAGCTGCATCGTGATTCCGATCCAGGCTTGGCTTCGTGGTCCAACCTTGTGAATCAGTGCGGCGCTAATCCAGCCGGTGATGATCATCAGAACGCCATTGAAGCCGAAGTCCAAGGTGTAGAAGAAGGGTGGAATGTCCAGGAGCTTTTCGATGATAAATGGCGACGCCGAGATGTAGCCGATCAACATCGCGAAAGAGCCCCACAGGATCAGGGCGTGAAGCATGAAGTTCTTGTTGGCGAAAATTGCCCCCGAGGATTTCACCAGCTTGCCAAAGCCGCCACTGTGGCGCTTCTCCGGCACCAGGCTCTCGGGGATGCGGAAGAACGCCATCACTGTCAGTGCCGCGCTAAATATGGCCATGGCGATGTAGATGCCACGCCAGTCGGAGAAGCCCAGAATGAGACCGCCGCCGATTGGTCCAATCACCGGGCCGATGCCCGTGACGATACCCATCATCGCGAAGCCACGTGCCGCAGTTCTGTCGGTTGCTAGGTCACTGATTTGAGCACGACCCACCACCATTCCGGCGCAGGCAGCGATGCCGATGACGGCGTTGGTGAGCAGCAAAACCGGAAGATCGGTGGCGTAGGCACTGGCCACGCAGGCCAGAGTCATTAGCGCTGGGCCGGCGATCAGCAGCGGTCTGCGGCCGATCTTGTCGCTGAGTGGCCCCATGATCAACTGACCAACCGCCATGCCAACGCTGAAGGCGGTCAGAACCAGCTGAATGCCACTCGGTGTGGTGTGCATGTGCGCTGCCATCTGAGGCAGTGCCGGGAGGTAAACGTCGGTACCGAATGGCCCCAGAATTGCCAGCAGGCCCAGGGTGAAGAGTAAAGCGTTGGTCAGCAACATAACGCCAGACTAGGCGCGGGGCGAAGCGACGGGAAATAGCGCTGAGCGCTACAAACTATCCGACGAAGTTCTTAACTTCCAGAACCTTGACGTCAACCGGCTTGCCGTTTGGACCGTAGAACTTGACCTCGTCGCCCACCTTCTTGCCCATGATGGCGTGGCCAATCGGGCTGCTTGGGCTGTAGACGGTCAGGTCAGATCCCTCGGCGATTTCGGCCGAACCCAGCAGGAACTCGGTCTCGCTGCCGCGCAGCAGAACCTTGACTACAACACCCTGCTCGACGATGCCGTGCGACTTTGGCGCCTCGCCAACTGTGGCGGTTGCCAGGATGTTCTCGATGCGGTCGATGCGGGACTCGATGCGTCCCTGCTCTTCCTTTGCGGCGTGGTAGCCGCCGTTTTCCTTTAGGTCGCCCTCTTCGCGAGCTTCCTGAATCTTCTTGGCGATCTCGTGGCGTGCAACGGTGACCAGCTGCTCCAGCTCGGTTGCAAGACGGTCGTATGCCTCCTGGGTCAGCCAGGTGGTCTGCTGATCGTTCGACATGATTCTCCAGACAAATAAAGCGCCCAGCCGGTTGGCTGGGCAGGGTGCGCTATCTTGCGCTTCTAAAGGAAAGTTTAGCCATTCCAGCAGGAATCCACTACCACGCCACCCTCGGCGGACTCCACGGTGATGATGCGCAGGCGCTGGGCGGATACCTCGTCCTTCGGCACCTTGACCTCGATTGACCCCACCGAGGAGCCCGCGCCATTCACCGCGCTGATCTGGCAGGTGGCTGCCTTCCCGGTCGAGTTGGTGAAGGTAACCGTGGTGGTCAGTGCGTGACGATTGAGGGTTTCGGTCTGGGTGGCGATGCCGGTGACCTCGGTGGGCTTGCCGAATGCCGCATAGACGATGAATGCCACCAGGGCCACTAGCAGCACCGAGCCCAAAACCTGCACCAAACGGCGGTCACGACCGGCGCGGCGCTTTCGCCCGTAGCGGGCTTCCATGAGGTCATTGGTCACTATTAAAGATTAGGCTTAATGCATGAACCTTGTCTTGGCACTGCTTGCGGGAGACCCGCTAAACCCAAACCCATCGGCATCGGTGGACCCAGCCAATACCTTCTACAGCCCCGGCATCATCGGGTTCCTGGGAACGTTCATTCTGGTGATTGGCGC
>JBEGRP010000094.1:0-4332 GCA_041180345.1 Actinomycetota bacterium
GGCGAAGTCGATGCCGTAGAAGCAAGGCCAGGTAATTGGAGGCGACGAGATGCGGATGTGGATCTCGGCCGCACCAGCCTCACGCAGCATCTGCACCAGTGCACGCTGGGTGTTTCCGCGCACAATCGAGTCGTCGATCACAACGATTCGCTTGCCACGAATTACTTCCTTGAGCGGGTTCAGCTTCAGGCGGATACCGCGCTGGCGGATGGTCTGCGAAGGCTGAATGAAGGTTCGACCCACGTACGCGTTCTTCACCAGTCCGTGACCGAAGGGGATGCCGGATTCCTGGCTGTAACCAATAGCGGCCGGGGTGCCGGACTCCGGGGTCGGGATGACCAAGTCGGCCTCGACCGGATACTCGCGGGCCAGTTCGCGACCCATGTCAACGCGCGAGTCATAGACCACACGACCATTGATACTGGTGTCGGGGCGAGCCAGGTAAACGTACTCGAAAACACAACCGGCACGCTTCACCTCGGCAAAGCGAGTGCTGCGCAGACCATTTTCGTCAATCGCGATCAACTCGCCTGGCTCGACTTCGCGGACGAACGAGGCACCAACGATGTCCAGGGCGGCGGTCTCCGAGGCGACCACCCAGCCGCGCTCCAGACGACCCAAAACCAGCGGGCGAACGCCCTGTGGGTCGCGAGCAGCATAGAGTGTGGTCTCGTCCATAAAGGCCAGGCAGAAGGCACCCTTGACCTGAGGCAGTAGCTCCAGCGCGGTGGCTTCCAGAGTGTGGTCTAGGTCGCCGGCAAGCAGTGCGGTTAGTACAGCGGTATCGGTGGTGTTACCGCCGGTGATTTCGTTGCTGTCCTGATCTGGGTAACGCTGCTTCAGCAAGTCCAACAGATCCGCGGTGTTAGTCAGGTTGCCGTTGTGAGCAAGGGCAACGGTTCCACTGCTGGTACGGCCGAGAGTCGGCTGGGCGTTGCGCCAGGAAGATGCGCCGGTGGTGGAGTAACGGTTGTGGCCTACCGCGATGTGGCCAACCAGGCTCTCAAGGGCACTCTCGCTGAAAACCTGCGAGACCAGACCCATGTCTTTGTAAACCAGAATTTTTTCGCCGTCAGAGGTGGCGATACCGGCCGATTCTTGACCTCGGTGCTGAAGTGAATAGAGACCGAAGAATGCCAGCTTGGCAACCTCTTCGCCCGGTGCCCAAACACCGAAGACTCCACACTGATCCTGTGGTCCTTTTTCGTCAGGTAGCAGGTCGTGATTTAGAAGTCCATCGCCACGGAGCACGACATCACCAATCTTGGAAGCTGACCCGCGAACGGGCACCGAAAACGGTTGGTTGGGCTTTACCCTTCAAGTTTAGTCGCTGAAGTGCGCTTGGCTTTAGCCCTACTTACCCGATCGAAAATCACAGCCAGGTACAATCCACCGAAAGCACCGAGGGCGGACATAAAGGCAATCAAGACGCCCAGTAACTGCGCCCACTCTTTGCTGGCGTACTGACCCGTGAGGAAGAAAAGAACCAGGGCCAGGAATAACCCGAATGCTCCACCCGTCAGAAGAAAGGGTAGGAACTTTGGTGCTCTGCGGATTTCGACTTGCTCTTTATCGGCCATGCATCAATTAACGCACTAGCGGCAGTACCGCCGCGAACTCCAGAGCTCGAGTTCCGCTGGCAACTACGAGACCTTCCGCGAGCGCTTGATCCACGGTCTTCTCCCCCAGGCAGATTGCCAGCCAAGTCTGGGCGTTCATCTCGACCACGTTTGGCGGGGTGCCGCGGCGGTGATCCGGCCCGGCTACGCACTGAACTGCACCGAAGAGAGGGATGCGCACCTCCACCGAGTTACCGGGAATCCGCTGAGCCAAATCTTCCAGCAAAAAACGCACCGCCGTGGTGAGGGTCGGATTCGCCGGTGCGGCATCGCCCGATCGGTCGGCACCGGCGCCACCCGCAGGCACGGCACGCAACTGCTGAACTGCCGCCAGGCCCTCGGTGATTGGAATGCGTCGCTTTGCCACGTATCTATTGTGCTGGCAGCGGCAGTTAAACTTGACGGGTGAAGATTCTTGTCCTTGGTTCGGGTGCGCGCGAGCACGCGATCGTCAAAGCCCTAGTCCGTACCGGCACCGCCGCAGCCAACGTGGTTTGTGCTCCTGGCAATGCCGGAATCGCCCAGGACGTAACCTGCGTGGCCCTGAACGCCAACGACCCTGTTGCCGTTGTTGCTTATGCCACCACCGAGAAGTTTGACCTGGCCATCATCGGTCCAGAAGCCCCGCTGGTTGCGGGTGTCAGCGACGCACTGCGCGCCGCCGGAATCCCAGTGTTCGGGCCGTCACAGAAGGCCGCTGCGCTGGAGGGCTCGAAGAGCTTCGCCAAGGAGGTAATGGCTGCTGCCGACGTTCCAACCGGAATGGCTCACGAGTGCACAACCATCGAGGAAGTTGCCGCCGCTCTGGACGACTTCGGTGCTCCATACGTAGTCAAGGCCGACGGTTTGGCTGCCGGCAAGGGCGTAATCGTGACCAGCGACCGCGAGGGCGCCCTGGAGCACGCGCGCAAGTTCATCGACATGGGCATCCTGGTCGAGGAGTTCCTGGATGGCCAGGAAGTTTCGCTGTTCTTCCTTGCCGACGGCAAGGAAGTTCTGCCGCTAACCCCGGCCCAAGACTTTAAGCGCGCCTTTGACAACGACGAGGGGCCAAACACCGGTGGCATGGGTGCCTACAGCCCACTTCCGTGGTTGCCGGAAGGATTCGTCGAGGAGGTTCAGCGCACTGTCGCCCAGCCAACAATCGACGAGCTGGCTCGCCTGGGAGAACCTTTCGTCGGGCTTCTCTACTGCGGTCTGATCGTCACCAACCGCGGCATTCGCGTGATCGAATTCAACGCTCGCTTCGGTGACCCAGAGACCCAGGTCGTGCTGCGTCGCTTGGTCACCCCGCTGGCTGGTCTGCTGCACTCGGCCGCAACCGGTCAGCTGTCTAACGCTCCAGAACCTGTCTTCAGCAAGGACGTTGCAATCACCGTTGTGCTCGCGAGCGAGGGCTACCCGGAAACCGCTGCACCGAACCGCCCAATCACCGGATTGGCCGAGGCCGCCTCGGTCGAGGGTGTGGAAATCTGTCACGCTGCAACCGCCGCGGAGGGTGACCACCTCGTTGCAACTGGTGGACGCGTCCTCAGTGTGGTCGCTTCCGGCAAGGACTTCCAGCACGCCCGCGCCAACGCCTACGAGGCGATCGGCCAGATCAAGCTTGAGGGTTCGCACTTCCGTAAAGACATCGCCAAGAAGGTCGCCAACTAATGGGCACCGAGACCGCTGCGCTGCAGATTCCCGGCTGGAACCACGTCTACAGCGGCAAGGTTCGTGACCTATACGAGAGCGCGGACCCAGCTCTGTCACACCTGATTCTGGTGGTGGCTAGCGACCGAGTTTCGGCGTTTGACCACGTTCTGGAGCCCGCAATTCCAAGCAAGGGAAAGTACCTAACCCAGCTGACGCTGTGGTGGTTCGATCGTCTGGAAATTCCGAACCACGTCTCGCACGAGGTACCGGTTCCGGCCGAGGTAGCAGGTCGCGGAACCGTCTGCAAGAAGTTGGAAATGTTCCCTATCGAGTGCGTGGTCCGCGGCTACATCAGCGGCAGCGGCTGGAAGGAGTACCAGGCAGATGGAACCGTCTGCGGAATCCAGCTTCCTGCCGGACTCAACTTCGGCGGCAAACTTCCAGAACCCATCTTCACCCCCGCCTACAAGGCCCCGATGGGCGAGCACGACGAGAACATCACCTTCGAGAAGTGCATCGAACTAGTGGGCATTGAAAATGCCGAGGCGCTCCGCGACCTCTCGCTGGCAGTATTCAAGCGGGCCAGCGAGTTGGCCGAGCAAGCCGGTCTGATCCTGGCCGACACCAAGTTCGAGTTTGGTGTTGACCCTGCGACCGGCCAGATCACCCTCGGTGACGAGGTGTTGACCCCGGACAGCAGCCGCTTCTGGAGCAAGGCCGCCTGGGACCGCGGTGAGCGCAAGGATTCCTTCGACAAGCAGCTGGTTCGCAACTGGCTTGCGGACAACTGGAATCAGCACGGCGAACCTCCGGTTCTGCCTGCCGAAATTGTCACCCAGACCAGCGCCAAGTACGCCGAGTTGGTAGAGCGCCTCACCACCGAAATCGCCTAGTGACCTTAACCTGAGAGCATGCAGCACCCGGCAGCCCAGGTAATCACCCCGAGAGCCATTCGCCTCACCACCCGCACCGGTGTTGAAGTTCAGCGCCTACTTCCCCAAGCCGGACTGCGAAAAATCAGCGCTTGGTGCTTTCTAGATCACTTTGGCCCTACCATCGCCGACGATGCGATGGT
>JBEGRP010000095.1:0-4301 GCA_041180345.1 Actinomycetota bacterium
CTTCGACCTTGCCCAGGGTTTGCTAACCGCTAAGAGCCTTGCCCCGGCCATCACCAAACTCAGTGGCTCCGAAGCCCGCGCTCTGTCGGCTCTGATTACCAACACCGAGCCGGATCCGGAGCGTCTGGACGAAGCCCTGAGCTCGCTGCGCGAACTCGGCCTGATCTACCAGGACTCTGTTGGCGCCTACCTGGTCTATGAAGCCGCCACCGAGGTAGCCAAGCCGCTGCTGAACCGTCTGGCACCGAAACCAGATTCGTTCCCAGCCACCGGCCTCTTGCTACTGCCGGTTGAGGGTTCCGTTCTTGGCCTGGCCGCAATCAGCGCCTTCGAAACCCAGCAGGCAGTCTGCGAACTGCTGCTGGATGCGGAGCAACACCACATCAAACTGACCGGCAAGACCGGCTTCGGAGTGAATGACGTAAAGCGTTTGGCTGCTCACCTGCGCCGAAGCAACCAATCCATTCGCGGCTACTACCAGCTGGCCGAACAGTTGCAGCTGCTGGTGCTTATCGGTGAGCGCTGGTGGCTCTCCGGTGCCGCCGAAAAGTTCCTGTCCTCCACTGTGCTGGACCGCTGGACCACCCTCGCCGGACAATGGATTCATTCGCTGGGTCCAGTTGGTGCCCGCGAGTTGAACTCGGTGCTGAAAGCGCACCCTGAACTGGACCTGGTCAGCGCACTGCGGACCGTGTTCCCGCTGGCTGACACCAGCCTTGGCGAGGAGCTTGACCTGCTTGCCGAACAGGCTCAGGGCATCGGCTTCAGCGTTGCCGGGCAGCCCTCGGTGCTGCTGGCCTACTGCCTGAACCAGCAACTGGACGTCGCCTCGGATCTGCTGCAGCAGCACCTGCCTCAGCTGCAGCACGGTTTGATCGTCCAGGCTGACCTCAGCCTGATAGCCCCCGGCCCGCTGGATGCCGCCACCGAGAGTGTCCTGCGCAAGTTCGCCGATATCGAGCAGGTCTCGGTCGCCAGCACCTACCGCCTCTCGGCGCTGAGCCTGAGTCACGGTCTGGAATGTGGCCTGACGGTGCCGCAGATCCGAGCCATGCTGCTGGACCTGAATGGCAAGGCGCTGCCGCAGCCGGTGGAATACCTGCTGAACGAATCGGAGCAGCGCTTTGGCCGCCTGACCATTTCAGCCGGTACCGGCGCCGCCGAGAAGTCCGTCCTGCGCAGCACCGATGGCATCTTGCTCACCGAGATTCTCAACGACTCGCGATTGCGCGCCTTCGCTTTCCAGGCAGTGACGGCTGGCTCGCTGGCCACCCGCTTCGAACCGGATGTTGTCTATTACGGCCTGCGCGACCATGGCTACCTTCCCGTTCGCATTGACGCCACTGGCAAGGTGCTGTCCCCGCGAGACACCAACAACTACTTCGGCACCCTGGCCGACGCCACTAGCAGCCCGCTGCAACTGCTGCTGAACAACCTGCGTGCCGCCGATGTTCGGGTTGGCGCCTCACCCGATGACCAAGACCTGACCCGCCAGATCCAGATGGCCCTGAAGAATAAGGCGACTCTCACCGTTTACGCCGAAGATCGCAGCGGCACCGAGGTGGAATTCCGCATCCTTCCAACTGCGCTGGCCAATGGACGTCTGCGCGGCATGGATAAGCGCAGCGACGTGGAACGTACCCTGCCGCTGGAGCGAATCAAGCGCGTGGAGTTAGGCTAGTCCTTATGTCTCTGGGCCCTTTAATCGTTCAAAGCGACAAGACCGCACTGCTGGAAGTCGACCATCCAGACGCCGCTGATGCCCGTCACGATTTGAGCATTTTCGCCGAGTTGGAGCGCGCGCCCGAGCACATTCACACCTACCGAATCACCCGCTTGGGTCTGTGGAATGCTCGCGCAGCCGGACACGATTCGGAGTTCGTCCTCGGTGTGCTGGATCGTTACGCGAAGTTCCCGGTACCGGCCGGCGTGCGTGCCGACATCACCGACACCATGAGTCGCTATGGCCGCTTGACCATTCAGCGTTCGGAGCAGGGCGACCTAGAGCTTCACAGCGACTCCCCCGCCATTCTGATTGAGGCCTCGCGCCAACGAAAGATCGCTGACCTGCTAGCGGGGCAACTGTCTGCCAACAGCTTCAAGATTCAGCCGTTCGCACGCGGCCAGGTTAAGCAGGAGCTGCTGAAGGTGGGCTGGCCAGCGGAAGATTTGGCCGGTTACACCCCGGGCACCCCGCACCCGATAGACCTGGCCGAGAGCGACAACTTCAAGATTCGCGATTACCAGCGTGCGGCCGTCGACCGATTCTGGGATGGCGGCAGCGGCGTGGTCGTACTGCCCTGTGGAGCCGGCAAGACCATTGTCGGTGCTGGCGCAATGAGCGTTGCAAAGACCAACACCCTGATTCTGGTCACCAACACAGTCAGCGCCCGTCAGTGGAAGCAAGAGCTGATCAAGCGCACCACCCTCACCGAGGACGAGATTGGCGAGTACTCCGGTAGCACCAAGGAGATCAAGCCGATCACCATCGCGACCTACCAAATCCTGACCACTAAGCGTAAGAACGAGTACAGTCACCTTGCTCTGCTGGATGCCAAAGACTGGGGCCTCGTGGTCTACGACGAGGTTCACCTGCTACCCGCGCCGATCTTCAAGCTGACCGCCGACCTTCAGGCACGTCGCCGGCTCGGCCTAACCGCCACTCTGGTTCGCGAAGACGGCAAGGAAGGCGATGTATTCAGCCTGATCGGCCCGAAGCGCTATGACGCGCCTTGGAAGGACATCGAGGCCCAGGGCTACATCGCGCCAGCCAATTGCTACGAGGTGCGCGTTGACCTGCAGGACGAAGAGCGTCTGGAATACGCCATCGCAAACCAAGAGGATCGCTATCGCCTGGCCGCGACCAGCCCGCTGAAGATCAACGTCATCAAGCAGTTGCTGGCGAAGCACGATGGCGAACCGACCCTGATCATTGGTCAGTACCTTGACCAGATCGCCGCGGTTTCGGGCGCACTGAACATTCCACAGATCACCGGCGACACCCCGGTGGACGAGCGCGAGCGCCTGTTCCAGGAGTTCCGCGATGGCAACCTGAAGGCCTTGGTGGTCTCCAAGGTGGCAAACTTCTCGGTGGACCTGCCGGAGGCCTCGGTGGCGATTCAG
The DNA here is from genome assembly GCA_041180345.1 of Actinomycetota bacterium. Taxonomy (GTDB): domain Bacteria; phylum Actinomycetota; class Actinomycetes; order Actinomycetales; family Microbacteriaceae; genus Rhodoluna. Next base: position 3,124 of record JBEGRP010000095.1, read on the forward strand.
ATTTCTGGATCCTTCGGAAGCCGACAGGAAGAGGCTCAGCGCCTGGGCCGCGTGCTTCGCCCGAAGGCTGACGGCCGCAGTGCCTCGTTCTACACGCTGATTAGCCGCGACACCGTTGACCAGGACTTTGCCCAAAATCGCCAGCGCTTCCTGGCCGAGCAGGGATACTCCTACCAGATTCTGGACGCCAACGACCTTTAGGAAATCTTCAAAGTATTTCCAGCCTGTTCTCAGGAAACTTCCAGAAAAAACTGGGAAAGTTAGAGCATGAACAGTTCTAGTGGCGCAAACATCAAGGTTCTGATCGTCGACGACGAAGCAAGCATTCGCGACCTCCTCACCCGGACCCTGCGTTTTGAAGACTTCGAGACCCAGGCCGCCGCAAACGGACTGGATGCCATCGACGCCATAGAGAAGTTTCAGCCGGACATCATCCTGCTGGATGTAATGCTGCCGGATATGAACGGCTTCAGCGTCACCAAGAAGATTCGCTCCCAGGGTGTGACCACACCGGTGCTCTTCCTTACCGCCAAGGACGAGGCCGAGCACAAGGTTCAGGGACTGACCGTAGGTGGCGATGACTATGTCACCAAGCCATTCAGTCTGGCCGAGATCGTGGCTCGCATCCATGCGATTTTGCGCCGCACCAAAGCAGTGAAGAACGAAGACTCGGTGCTTGAAGTTGGCGAGGTAAGTATCCACAACGACGCCCACGAGGTGTTCGTGAACGGCACTCTGATTGACCTGTCCCCCACCGAGTACAACCTCCTGCACTTCATGATGACCAACCCGAACCAGGTCTTGAAAAAGGAACAAATTCTGAACCACGTCTGGGAATACGACTTCGGCGGAAACACCGCGATTGTGGAATCTTATGTCTCTTACCTGCGTAAGAAGCTGGATGAGCACACCAGCGAATCGGTGATCATCACCAAGCGCGGTGTCGGCTACATGTTCCGCTCTACCAAAAAGGCCTAAGGGTGTTGAAGCGACTGGCGGTTGGCTGGGAAAACGTTTCCCTGCGCGCCAAACTGACCAGCCTTAGCGTGGCCCTAATCGGTCTGCTGCTCCTGGTTTCTAGCGTCGGCACCATCACCTTGCTGCGCACCTACCTGCAGGAAAACCTGGACACCATGCTGACCAGCACGGCTGCCACTTTGAATCACGAAGACCCTGCC
>JBEGRP010000096.1:0-4288 GCA_041180345.1 Actinomycetota bacterium
CAGGACGTTGCACTGCTGGAGCTTCGACTCCGCGATGAGATTCAGGGTCACCACATCCTGAATGATGGAATCCGCCTCGCTACGCGTGAGGCTCGTAAACGCGGGGTAGAGGTCGCCTTCAATGATGAAGGTGGTTTGGACCACGTCGATGCCGCCGAGCGCAGCGCAATTCAGCAGAGCATCGTTCAGGCAATCAACGGAACGGAATCCGGCAAGATCCTGATTCACGCGCCGAAGGGCGAAAAGTATGCGGTCAGCATCATCGCCACCAGGCCAGAGGCTGCTGCCCCTGACCTTTGGCTGCGACTGCCCTAGTCTCTGCAGGCTCTAGAGGATTGCTCTAAAGGCTCAGGGCGTAGCGCAGGGTATCCAGCGGCAATCCACCGAGGTTCAGCGCACGCTTGTGCCAAGCCTTGATGTCGAAGTTCGCCCCGGCCTTCGTCTTGGCTTCGTCGCGCAACTGCTCCCAGATTCGCTGGCCAACCTTGTAGCTAGGTGCCTGTCCCGGCCAACCGAAGTAACGGTTGGTCTCGAAGTGGATGAATTCCTTGCTCATGTTGACGTTCTCGGTCATCTGCTGAATCGCGTAGTCAAAGTCCCACTTGCCGGTTCCGTCCAGGCGTGGCTTGCCCAGGTGAACACCGATGTCCAGAACCACTCGCACTGCTCGCATCCGCTGGCCGTCCAGCATACCCAGGCGGTCGCCCGGATCTTCTAGGTAACCCAGCTCCTCCATCAGGCGCTCGGCATAGAGGGCCCAGCCCTCACCGTGGCCAGAGGTCCAAGATGCCAGACGACGCCAGGAGTTCAGCTCTTCGCGGTTGTAGACCGCCTGGGCAACCTGCAGGTGGTGTCCGGGAACACCCTCGTGATAGACAGTGGTGGTCTCGCGCCAGGTGTCAAACTCGGTGACGCCTTCCGGGACGCTCCACCACATGCGGCCCGGACGACTGAAGTCGTCACTCGGTCCGGTGTAGTAGATGGCACCACTGTTGGATGGTGCAATCATGCACTCCAGTTTGCGCAGCGGGGCAGCGATGTCGAAGTGGGTCTTACCCAGTTCTTCAATCGCACGGTCGCTTAGCTTCTGCATCCAGCGCTGCAGCTCTTCAGTGCCGTGAAGCTTACGCTTGGGGTCGCCGTTCAGGTGCTCGATGGCCTCCTTCACGGTTGCGCCAGGCTTGATCTCATTTGCAACCGCGGCCTGCTCGGCTGCTACACGCGCCAACTCCTCGCGACCCCACTCGTAGGTCTCGTCCAGGTCCAGCTTGGCCCCCACGAAGGCTTGGCTCAGCAGCGCGTAGCGGTCGCGACCGATGGCGTCCTCGGGGGTGGCAGCGGGAAGCAGCTCATTCTCTAGGAATGCGGCTAGCTGCCCGTAGGCATCCGACGCGCTCTGGGCGGCACGGTCCAAATCGGCCTGCAGGGCAGCCGGCAGGACTGCCTCGCTTCCATCGGCACCAGAGGTCCTAGCGCCGGCAGCGAAGCTCTGGAAGAACCCGTCCTTCGCGGCCAGCTTCTTGGTCTGTTCCAGCACCTGCTCTACCTGACGACGAGCCGGAGTGTCCTTGGCTGCGATACCGGTTCGAAGCGTTTCGATGTAGCCGGCGACCGCACCTGCCACGGCATTGTTGCGGCCGACCAGGTTTACCCAGTCCTGCTCGGTGGCGGTGGGGGAAAGGTCAAAAATCTCACGGATGCCCTGTGCAGGGGACGCAATCACGTTCATGTTGCGGCGCCAGAGACCGGACTCGTGGGTCTCGATGTCCAACTTCAGGGTGCGCTGCATGGCGTCTTTGGTGACGCGATCGGTGTCGTCCACCGCAACGGCCTGGTCCAGTTGCTTCAGGACTTCGGCTGCCTTTTTGGCTGACTTTTCGTGTGCCGCAGGGGATTCGTCATCCAGGCGGTCTTCGCCACCGGGGCGACCCAGGTAGGTGGCATAGCTTGGGCTCTGCTCGACCATCCAGTCCAGGTATGAGTCGGCGATTTTGTCGATTTCGCTAGGGTTGCGCGACATTGCGTTCCTTCGGATTCGGCCCGTCAGTGCGACAGGCAATTGGTTGAATCCTAGCGAGAATTTGGAAAGTTAAATTAATCCTCGGCGAACGCTTGCCGCCCACTGGCCGTGACCCGGAGTGATCGGTGCCCGCAGGATGGTTCCGTTGCGGTGCCAGCTGGCAACTCGTCGACTCTCGGCCGCGCTGGCCGCAGCAGCGGCACTGGCCGCCGCGGCCTGCAGCACAGCTACCACCACGGCAAGTTCCTCCGGAGTTGGATTTCCGGAGACCACCTGCAGGTGCGGAGTCGGGTTCGAGTTTTCAGCCATCTTGAGCGCGCCTTAGAGCGGAATGTTTCCGTGCTTCTTCGGTGGCAGGCTGGAACGCTTGGTACGCAGGGCACGCAGCGCCTTGATCACCGAGATTCGGGTCGCGGAAGGCTCGATGATGCCGTCCAGCTCTCCGCGCTCTGCGGCCAGGAACGGGCTGGCAACGTTGTAGGTGTACTCTGCGGCAAGCTGGGCACGCACGGCGCTAACGTCTGCACCGGATGCCTCGGCTTCCTTGATCTTGTCGCGGAACAGGATGTTTACGGCACCCTGGCCACCCATTACGGCGATCTCGGCGGTTGGCCAAGCCAGGTTGATGTCGGCGCCCAACTGCTTCGAACCCATCACGATGTAAGCACCTCCGTAGGCCTTGCGAGTGATCACGGTTACCAGCGGAACGGTTGCCTCGGCGTAGGCGTAGAGCAGCTTGGCACCACGGCGAATCACACCGGCCCACTCCTGGTCGGTACCAGGTAGGTAACCAGGTACGTCCACCAGGGTAAGGATTGGAATGCTGAAGGCGTCACAGAAACGAACGAAGCGAGCCGCCTTTTCACCGGCTTCGATGTTCAGGGTTCCGGCCATCTGCTGTGGCTGGTTGGCAATGATTCCCACCGAGCGACCGTCCACGCGAGCAAAGCCGATGACGATGTTTGGTGCGTACAGCGCCTGAACTTCGAGGAACTCGTTCTCGTCGACGATGCTCTCGATCACGGCGCGCATGTCGTAAGGCTGGTTAGGCGAATCTGGAATCAGGGTGTCCAGTTCGCGGTCTTCCTCGGTGACTTCCAGTTCCGCAGCCGGCGCGTAGGCGACGGTCTCGGCCAGGTTGTTCTCGGGCAGGTAGCTCAGCAGCGAACGCGCGTAGTCGATCGCGTCTTCTTCGTCGGAAGCCAAGTAGTGGGCGACACCCGAGGTCTTGTTGTGGGTGAGTGCGCCACCCAGTTCCTCCATGCCCACGTCTTCGCCGGTCACGGTCTTGATTACGTCTGGGCCGGTCACGAACATGTTCGAGGTCTTGTCGACCATGATCACGAAGTCGGTCAGAGCAGGGGAGTAAACGGCACCGCCGGCGGCCGGGCCCATGATGATCGAGATCTGCGGGATGACACCGCTGGCCATGGTGTTGCGCTTGAAGATTTCGCCGTACTTACCCAGGGCGATTACACCTTCTTGGATGCGGGCACCACCGGAGTCGAGCATTCCGATCAGGGGGACGCCGGTGGCAATCGCCAGGTCCATTACCTTGATGATCTTGTTTCCGGCTGCCTCACCCAGCGAACCACCGAAGATGGTGAAGTCCTGGCTGAAGATTGCAACCTGGCGGCCGTTGATGGTTCCAACACCGGTTACCACCGAGTCGCCGTAAGGGCGTGCCTTGTCCATGCCGAAGGCGGTGGAACGGTGACGAACGAACTCGTCGAGCTCTTCAAACGAACCTGGATCCAGCAGCATTTCAATGCGCTCGCGGGCGGTCTTCTTGCCCTTGGCGTGCTGCTTCGCGATTGCTGCCTCACCGCTGGCGGTTACGGCCTCGTGATAGCGGCGGCGCAGGTCTTCAAGCTTGCCGGCAGTGGTGGATAGATCCGGGGTCTGATTCTCAGCGGACAATGTTCACTCCAGGTTCTAGATACTGAGAAACAGACTACCGCTGGATACCCCAATAAGCCTGCGTTGTTATGCGATTGGAAAACGCTAGTCTGCTCTCATGCAGCTTCCGATGAGTGCCAAATTGACCCCGCGTCTCGAGTGGCGTGACCAGGCTGGAAGCACCAACCTTGAACTGGTCCAGTTGGCGCAATCGGAATCACTTCCCGACTTCACCGTCATGGTGACCGCAAATCAGGTTGCCGGCCGCGGTCGCTCCGGCCGCACCTGGCAGGCCCCGGCCGACACCTCTTTGGCGATAAGCGTGCTGCTTCGCCCCCGGATCGAAGACCAAGCGGACCTGGGCAAGCT
>JBEGRP010000097.1:0-4241 GCA_041180345.1 Actinomycetota bacterium
AGTCCGGTGGAATACGCCGAGGTTCAGACCCTGCTGGTTACTTTGGAGCGCGAACGTCGCGCATTGATGGGGGACTAGTGTCAGTCAACCGTGATCTCATCGCCATTCTGCCCGCCTCGTTGCCGCAGTATGAGCAAGCGATTGCGGAGGCAGGTGGTCAGCTGGCAGACCTCGACGCATCGGTCTCGGGACTGGTCTGGACGGCTTATTCCAAGCCCGACCTCCTGATTCAAACTCTTGAGTCGAACCCGCAGTTGACCTGGGTTCAATTGCCCTGGGCCGGCGTTGACGCATTTTCAGACACACTCGGACACCCGGTTCGGTTTACCTCAGCCAAAGGTGCTTATCGCGAACCCGTTGCAGAACACGCTCTGGCTCTCGCTCTAGCGCTTGGTCGAAAGATACCCGAACGAGTGCGGGCAAAATCCTGGGGCGAGAAGTTCGCGGCCTCGCTTTTCGATGCCAACGTGGTTATTGTCGGCGCGGGTGGCATTACCGAAGAGCTAGTCCGACTATTGGAACCTTTCCGGAGCAGAATCACCGTGGTTCGAAACCGAGAGGTGGCTTTTCCTGGGGTTGAGGCAACGGTTCCGCTCCCAAGCTTGCAAGCGGTTCTAGGGCGCGCGCACTTCGTTTTTCTGGCATGCGCGCTCACTTCCGAAACCAGACACCTCTTTGACCGTGAAATGTTTGCAGCCATGCGTCCCGAAAGCTACCTCGTCAACATTGCACGCGGGCCCGTAGTAGTTACCGCAGACCTGTTAGCGGCACTGGAACAGGGTGTCATCGCAGGCGCTGGAATCGACGTCACAGACCCCGAACCACTGCCTATCGGGCATCCCGCCTGGGACTGTGAAAACCTGATTATCACGCCTCACACGGCAGATACTCCGGAGCAAGTCGTCGACTTATTTGCCGAACGCATCAGGGTGAACGTACTTGCCCACCGCGGCCTCGGTGAATGGGTTGGAACGGTGAATCCACAACTGGGGTATTGACCGAAACGCCCCTGCAATGATTTTGGTTCACCGAGATTATTTGCTAAAGTATTTCAAGTGCCGCGAGGCACTATTCCCCGATAGCTCAATTGGCAGAGCATTCGGCTGTTAACCGGAGGGTTCTTGGTTCGAGTCCAAGTCGGGGAGCCAAATAGCAGTGCTATACCGCGCAGGAGGCCACTTGTTCCAGTGGATCCAATCTAAGAAGTGGTTACCCGATCTGATTATCGGGGCATTCTTTGCGACGGTTCTAGGTAGCATCGATTTCGCTCTCCAGGGTAAAGACGGCCTTATCGCGTCGCTCCTGATCAGCTTTGGTTTCTTCTTCTTCCGCGAATACGCTTTCTTGGCTATCCCTCTGGTCGTAGCTGGCTCAGCGGCGGAACTCGTCCTGGGTCTCCGGCCGACCGCGGCCGGGTTCAGCGTCGCCCTGCTGGTTTTCATAGCTTCGGCACTCGGACGCCGCCTTTGGAGCCTGCTAATCATGGCTAGCGCCATCCTTAGCGGAGTCGTGGTGGCCTGGAACGCGGCCTTCAACACTTCGCTGGCTACGCAGTTCTACGGAATCGACATTTACAACAACGATGGTCGCTGGTGGAGTTTCGCCTTCGCCTCCGTTTCGATCATCGGTCTCAACGGTTTCGCTTGGCTCCTCGGTGGCTTCTTAATTGAGTATTACCGTCAGCGCGTCGCCCGAAAAGAGGCTGACCTGGTTCAGGGCCACAACCTACGCACCATGCTGGAAATGGCCGAACAGAACGAGCGCTTCCTGATTGCTAGCGACATCAACGAGGCGGTCTTGGAGCGGGTTTCGGCGATGCTGACCCTAACTGACGGTGCCCGTTATGCCGCGAAGATCGACCAGTCGATCGCGTCCAGGACCCTGGACCGCTTGGTCGAGATGATCCGAGACACCCACGATGAGCTTCGCAGACTATTCGACATGCTCAATCGCTCGGTGCAGGTAGCGGCAGCGCCACCAAACATCAATGACTTGAACCTGCTGGCTGTGCAACTTCGCCAGGACGGGTACCAGACCAAGATCGTTCACCAGGGTCAACGCTTTGAACTTATTCCAAGCGCCGAACTCTGCGTCTACCGCATTGTTTTCGACGCTTTGGAGAATGTGCGCACCCACGCTTCAGTTGGAACATCGATCGATATCGACTTCATGTGGTCCGACAATGGCCTACAGGTCCTGGTTAAGGACAATGGCCAAGAAGTATCCCAGCGCGAAAGCCTCAGCTTGGAATCCACCGAGGAGCAGGTCGCAGCTGATCTGGCTGCGTTGACCCAAGAAGTGACCGGCCCGGGCATCACCGGTATGCAGGAGCGCGCCGCACTTTACGGTGGCAACGTTGAAGCCCACCGAGTTCCAGGAGTCGGCTTTACCGTAAACGCCATTTTCCCCGGTATTCACGAGTTTTCGGCCGAGGTTGGCGGCTAACTGTGGCACGCAAACTCCGTGTCGGTTTGATCTTCGGCAATAAGACGATTCGCGAGGGTCGCCGGATGCTACTGCAGAGTCAAAGCGACTTCGACATCGTCTATGAGGAGTCCGACGGTGCCGTCGCGCTTGAGGCAATCGGTGACCTTGCCGTTGACGTAATTTTGGTAGACAACAGGCTTCGTTCGCTCAGCGGCTCTGAGCTAATTCGTAAGTTTTTGCGGCGCAATGTCGGGTCGAATCAGACGTTGCCGGGCTTCGTCCTGACCGGGCCGTTTTCGTCCGGTCCGATGGCTCTGGAAGCCATTCGATGTGGTGCAAGCGACATGGTCAGCGAAGAGGAAGACCCAGAGGAACTCCTGGCTGCGATTCGTGAAGCTGGCGCAATCGATCACAGAGTCGACTTCGGCCTGCTGGCCGAGTTTTTCCACGAACAGGGTGTGCCACACGGCGCTAATCAGCGGTGGCTGCTGCGCCTAGTGAACCTCGACGAGGCGGAGCAGTCAGTGCTTGATGCTCTGGCCGCTGGTTTTGAGGGTGCAGAGCTTGAGGAGGAGACCAACCTTCCTCACACCAAGGTTCGCTGGGTCTTGGATGCCCTGCAGGGGCGTCTGGGGCTGGCGACTAGGTCGCAGCTTGCTCTGGCGCTGTTCGAAGCGGGAGTTTTGCCCCTGCACGGCGATGGGGCAGAGGGTAACTAGCCCTCTAATTTGTCCTTGCCTGGGAGCCAGCTCAAGCCAGGCTTTCCCCAGTCGTTCTTCATGACGATCTTCTTCGCGTCGGAGAAGTGGGGTTCGGCAAGGCGGTCTACGTAGAGTTTGCCGTCAAGGTGGTCGTATTCGTGTTGGAAGATACGCGCAAGCCAGCCAGTTGCCTCGATTTGAATCGGTTCCTGCTTGAGGGTCACACCGGTCAGGCGAACCCAGTGCGCGCGCTTCAGGGGGAATCTTTCACCGGGGACGCTGAGGCATCCCTCCTGCTCGGTGTCCCAATCGGCCTCGCCGGTCTCAATCGGACCGAGTTCGAGCACCGGGTTGATAACCTCACCGCGAACCGGATTCCCGGCCTCATCTTCGTAGTCGTAGACAAAGACCCGAAGCCCGACACCAACCTGGGTTGCTGCCAGTCCTACGCCGGGTGCCTTATCCATGGTGACGTACATGTCGGCGACAAGCTCGGCCAACTCTTGGTTGAACTCGGTGACTTCTAGGGCACGAGTGTGTAAAACCGGTTCTCCGGTGATGCAGATAGGTCTAACAGGCATTGTTCAAATCTACCCAATAACCCGACTAAAACCGCTCCGTTGGCCTTGCAACGGTAGGCTTGAACGGTAACTTTCTGAAAGACAAATGAGACTTTTCACTGGACTCGACCTCCGCTACCTAGCAGTGCTCTTGGCGCTGGTTGGCGCGGTGGCTTTGGCGTTCGGTGCCCAGTGGCAGAACGATGCCGTGGGGGACCAGCAAGGCAAGGGCGGCAAGACTCACGGATCCCTAGGATTCCGTCAGATGCTAGAACTCGTGAAACGCCCCAAATGGCTCGTTGGTACAGGCCTACTGGGCTTGGCTGTGGTCTTTCAGATTGCAGCACTATCGTTGGCACCGCTGATCGTGGTTCAGCCGCTCGGCGCTATTGCGCTAGTGGTTACTTCCGTTCTAAACGCCCGAATCAGCCGAACGAAACTAAACCGAGTGACCATGGTCGCGATTGCGCTTTGCATTCTGGGCGTCGGCGGCTTCGTGACCACGGCGTCTACCATCGCCCACGAGTACGTGCTAACCGATGGACAAATGTGG
>JBEGRP010000098.1:0-4240 GCA_041180345.1 Actinomycetota bacterium
CGCTTACCGCGAGCTGGGCATCCCGCGCGAAAAGGAGCTCTCGGGCTACGGCGTCTCATGGTGCGCCACCTGCGACGGCTTCTTCTTCCGCGACCTAAAGATTGCCGTTGTCGGCGGTGGGGACAGCGCCATGGAAGAAGCGAACTTCCTGACCCGCTTCGCCAGCAAGGTTTACCTGATTCACCGTCGCGACAGCTTCAAGGCCAGCAAGATCATGGCCGGCCGCGCGCTGAACAATCCAAAGATCGAGGTCGTCTGGAACAGCGAGGTCGCGGAGCTACACGGCGAGCCAAAGCTGACCGGAATCACCCTGCGCAACACCGTTGACGGCACCACCAGTCAGCTGGACGTCGAGGGCCTCTTCATTGCCATCGGTAACGATCCTCGGACCGACCTGGTCAAGGGCCAGCTGGAGTTGAGCGACGAGGGCTTCATCAAGGTAGACGGCCGCAGCAGCAAGACCACCATCCCGGGTGTCTTCGCCTGCGGTGACGTCATCGACCCGACCTACCGCCAGGCCATCACCGCCGCTGCCTCGGGTTGCGTCGCAGCCCTGGACGCCGAGCACTACCTAACCAACCACTAAGTTTCACGAAAAACCACGGAGTACAAAATGAGCGCTGCAAAGAACGTAACCACCGAGAGCTTCGCCGCGGACGTCCTTCAGAACACCAAGCCGGTCCTGGTCGACTTCTGGGCCGAGTGGTGTGGCCCATGCCGTCAGGTGTCGCCTATCCTGGACCAGATCGCCGAGGAGTACGCGGACAAGCTGGAGATCGTCAAGGTAAACGTTGACGACGAGCAGCAGTTGGCGATGGACTACGGAATCACCAGCATTCCTGCGCTTCAGGTCTTCCAGAACGGCAAGGTTGTGAAGAGCATCATCGGAGCCAAGCCAAAGTCGGTTCTGGTGAACGACCTCGCAGACTTCTTGAAGTAAGAATTCCGCCAGCCGCGCCATTCAACCGCGCGACAGACGATTAGAAAGCCCGCTCCGACGCCGAAAGGCTCCTCGGTGGCGGGTTTTTTACTAGGCTTGAGTGAATAACCAAATTTTGGAGAAGGAAATGAGCAACGAAACCCCGCGCGGTAACAATTTCGACCACTGGTTGGATAGTTACGCGGCGCGCGCGAACACCCTTTCGGTGTCCGAGGTTCGTGCGCTCTTCGCCGTGGTTTCGCGTCCCGAGGTGGTTTCGCTTGCCGGTGGAATGCCGTTCGTTTCGGCCCTCCCGAAGGAGCTCATGGAGGCTTCCTTCGACTCCATGATGACCGAGCGCGGTAATTACGCGCTTCAGTACGGTGGCGGCCAGGGAGACCTGCGCCTGCGCGACCAAATCCGCGAGGTGATGGCCCTCGAGGGCATCCACGCCTCGGTGGAAGATATCGTGATCACCACCGGTAGCCAGCAGGGTCTGGACCTTCTCGGTGGATTGTTCCTGGATGCCGGTGACGTCGTGCTAGCGGAGTCGCCTTCCTACGTTGGCGCACTGGGCATCTTCCGCCACTATGAGGCGCACGTTGAGCACCTCCACACCGACCACGAAGGTCTGGACCCCGACGCACTTGAGGTTGCCATCAAGCAGCTGAAGGGCGAGGGCCGCCGGATCAAGTTCCTCTACCTGGTGCCAAACTTCGGCAACCCATCGGGCGTGACCCTCACCGAGGAGCGACGCCACCGCATCGTCGAGATCTGCCGCCGCGAGCACATCCTCATCTTGGAAGACAACCCATACGGTCTGCTTTACTTCGGCGAGAAGCCGCCAGTTGCAATGCGCTCCTACGAGGAAGATTGCGTCATCTACCTTGGCTCGTTCAGCAAGATTCTGGCTCCTGGCCTGCGCGTCGGTTATGTTTTGGCTCCGCCGGCCATTCGCGACAAGCTGGTCCTGGCGAACGAGTCCGCTCTGCTGAGCCCGAGCACCTTCACCCAGATGCTCATCAGCGAGTACCTGGCGAAGAGCGACTGGCAGGGTCAGATTGATACTTTCCGCGGAATCTACCGCGAACGCCGCGACGCTGCCCTCGGTGCAATGAAGGAATACCTGCCCAACCTGCACACCACCCGACCCGACGGTGGTTTCTACCTCTGGGTCACGCTTCCGGACGGGATCGACTCGAAGGCCATGTTGCCACTGGCAGTCACCGAGTTGGTCGCCTACACCCCGGGAACCGCGTTCTTCGCAAACGGAACCGGTCACAACTTCCTGCGTATTAGCTTCTGCTACCCAACGCCGGAGAATATCAATGTGGGTATCAAGCGCTTGGCCACGGTCATCAACCGCCAGACCGAGCTACTGGAGACCTTCATCAAATAACAAGTTTCACGTGAAACTGAAGCGAGAGAACACAGGGAGGCCGAAATGATCCCCGGTTTGGACAAGAAGCACCAGCTCCGCATCCTAGTTTTGGCTGGCGGAATCTCGCATGAACGTGATATCTCCCTGAAGAGCGGTCGCCGAGTGGCCGATGCCCTCACCGATGCCGGGGCAACCGTGATTTTCCGCGAGCCGGACGAGAAGCTTTTTGAGCACATTCAGGCGGACAAGCCAGATGTGATCTGGCCGACCCTCCACGGAGCATCCGGCGAGGACGGCTCGCTGCGCGACATCCTGGCCCTGACTGGGGTTCCCTTTGTTGGTGCGGGTGCGGACGGTGCACGCCTGGCCTGGGACAAGTCGATCGCCAAGATTTTGGTGCAGCGCTCGGGAATTCAGACTCCGGCTTCGCTCACTCTGCCAAAGGAAACTTTCCGAGAACTGAACGCCGAGGCAGTTTTGGCTCAGGTTGCCCGTCACATGGCTTTCCCAGTTGTGGTCAAGCCTGCCCGTAGCGGTTCGGCCCAGGGTGTTTCGATCGTTTCGGACGCCGCCCACCTCAACCGCGCCATGATCGACGCCTACGTTTACTGCGACGTTGCCATCATCGAGAAGTTTGTCGAAGGCACCGAGCTCGCTATCTCGGTGATCAATGAGGGAGCCGGGCCGATTGCCCTGCCGGCCGTGGAGATCGAGCCGACTAGCGGTCGCTTTGGCTACGACGAGCGCATCACCGCGGGCGAGACCAACTACTACGTTCCGGCTCGGGTTGACCAGTCGGTTTTGGAGCGCGCAGCCAAGGTGGCAATCAAGGCACACGAGGAACTCGGCCTTCGTCACCTCTCGCGCATCGACCTGATTGTGGATGCCGCCGGCGTCCCTTGGTTCCTCGAGGCAAACGTGGCTCCGGGTCTTACCGAAATTTCGCTGCTGCCCCAGGCAATTGTTGCGACGGGTACCGGACTACCTCAGGTTTACCTGGGTCTGGCCGAAGCCGCCAGGCTGGGTCGCGGCTAGCAAATCTCCGGTTTCACCGGCTCTCCCTGAGCGTGGTATTTTGCTGCGCTATCAGGCAGTTGCTCTCCACTCGGTAGCCCATGGGGAGTGATTTGTCGTGGTTCTGCTCCACTTTATTTCCTAGGCCACGGAGCGCCGTTATCAGGGAATTTGGCGAGCGTGGGAATGCCCCAAGGCGGCAGGATGGCTTCTGGAGCGCGCGGCGAATCACAAATTAATCGCGCTTGAAGCCGATCTCGTCCAAAATGCGATTCAGGTCGGCAACGGTTGCGAAGTCGATGACCAACTGGCCCTTCTTCTTTCCGAGCGAAATCTTCACGCCGGTGTTTAACTGGTCACCCAGCTGCTCAGCGATCTCTACGAGGAGACTCGTGCGACCACCCGGACGAGGCTTACCGTTTCCGGAACCACCGGCCGCTGGCTTGTCCAGCGAGACCGCTTCCTCCAGCGAACGAACCGAGAGACCCTCGTTGATGACCTTGTTAGCCCAGTAGACCATGCGGACTTCGTCGGTAGCACCGAGGATGGCGCGCGCGTGACCGGCACTCAAAACACCAGCCGCGACCTTCTTCTGAACCTCGGCCGGCAGCTTCAGCAGGCGTAGCGTGTTGGTGATCTTTGGTCGACTGCGGCCGATGCGGTTGGCCAGTTCATCCTGGGTGATGCCGAAGTCTTCCAGTAGCTGCTGGTAGGCGCTGGCCTCTTCGAGCGGGTTTAGGTCGCTGCGGTGCAAATTCTCAAGCAGGGCATCGCGAAGCATGTTTTCATCGGCGGTCTCGCGGATTACGGCAGGGATCTTGCCCAGGCCGACTTCCTTGGAAGCGCGCAGGCGGCGCTCACCCATGATCAACTCGTAGCGGCGTTCGCCGTTCTCATCCGGAAGCGGACGCACGACGATTGGCTGC
>JBEGRP010000099.1:0-4170 GCA_041180345.1 Actinomycetota bacterium
CAGCGCGTCGCGAAGAGCGTTACCCAGGAGCGCGAAGGAACCGATGGTGATGGTGATGACCAGGCCTGGCCAAAGCACCAGCAGCGGGTTGATGAAGATGTTCTGGAAGCCCTCCAGCAGCATCGAACCCCAGCTGACCATGGTTGGGTCGCCCAGACCAAGGAACTCAAGGCCGCTCTGAATGGAGATTGCGATACCGGAAATCATTGCACTCTGAATGATGATCGGGGCACGAACCACAGTGAGGATGTGACGCGAGATGATGCGGGTGTCGCTGAGGCCGCTGACGCGGGCTGCGTCAACGTAGAGCTCGTTGCGAACACCCATCACGGCGGTGCGGGTCAGACGGAAGAAGGCCGGAGCAATCAGCACACCGAAGACGATCATGCTCATCAGGATGCTTGGACCGGCGGCGGCACGGACGGCCAGCAGCACGATCATGGCGGGAAGGCTCATCAGCATGTTGGCCAACCAAGAAGCCACCGAGTCGAAGGTCTTGCCGTAGTAGCCGGCGATCAGACCGGTTGGCACACCGATCACGATGCTGGTGATAACCACCAGCACTGCCGACATCAGGGTGCCGCGGGTTCCGAACAGGATGCGGCTGAGGATGTCTCGGCCGGCGGCATCGGTGCCCAGCAGGTGGGTTGCACTCGGTGTTGCCATCAGGTTCATGGCATCGGTGGCGTTTGGGTCGAACGGTGCAACGAAGTTAGCGCCGAAGGCGAGCAGGGTTACCAGCACGATGATGATCGAGCTGATCAGGCCCAGCGGGTTGCGCAGCAGGCGGCTGAGCAGGCTGGATCGAACGATTGCCACCCCGTGGGTGAGCGCTGCGGTGTTAGTACTCATTAGACACGAACCTTAGGGTTGAGCCAGCCGTTCAGCAGGTCCACTGCCAGGTTGACCACGATTACGACGATGACGGTGAAGACGACTACACCCATGACTACCGGGGTGTCGCCCTGAGTGGTGGACGAGACCACCAGCTGACCGATTCCCGGCAGAGCGAAGATGGATTCGATGATCACCGAGCCACCGAGCATGCCCACGAACTGCAGGCTGAGAACGGTGAGGCCGGCTGGTGCCGCGGAACGCAGCACATGCTTAAAGAGGATCTCGTCGTTTGGGACTCCGCGGCTGCGCAGGGTGCGAACCCAGTCGCGGCTGAGGACGTCCTTGAACGCCGAGCGAATCTGCTGGGCGGCCGAGGCCACGGTGTTGATAACCAGTGCGGTCACTGGCAGCACCATCGAGCGAGCCCAGGTGGCTGGGTCTTCGGCCAGTGGAACCCAGCCGGTTGCTGGCAGCAAAGCCAGGTTGATCGCGAAGAGTGTGACGATGGCGATGGCCACCACGAAGTTTGGTACTGCGAAGCCGGCGATTGCAAGGAACTGGACGACTCGGTCCACTGCGCCACCCTTGACGGCGGCTGCCATGCCCAGCACGGTTGCCAGCAGTGCTGCGGTTCCGATGGCCAAGAGCACGATGGTCATGGTTACCGGGAGGCGGGTGCTGAGGGCTTCGAAGATTGGCTGGTTGCTGAACCAACTGACACCCAGATCACCGTGCAGCGCGTTTCCAAGCCACTCCAGGTAGCGACCGAAGATTGGTCGGTCTAGTCCTAGTTCGTGAGTCTTGGCAGCTACCTGCTGTGGGGTGGCACTGTCACCGAGCAGGTTCTGAGCGACACTGCTGCTGCTGAAGAACAGCAGGAAGTAGGTGAAGGTGCTGATTACCAGAAGCAGGAGGGCTCCCGAGCCCAGTCGCTTCGCGATAAAACGCAACATGATGATCCTTGGTTTCTTGGTTTGAAATTTTGGTGGTGGGTGGGGCTGGTAAGGAGTCCAACCCCACCCACTGCCGGGTTTATTGTGGTCGGCTTATGGCCGACCGGTCCGACTACTTACCGGTTGGTGCGTAGTTGAACAGGTATGGAACTGCGTTTGCTGGCTGGTTGATGGTCTTCACGTGGCTGTTGGTGAAGAACATCTGAGGCAGCTGGTAGAACGGCAGGAACCAGGCGTTCTGTACCAAGAAGGCGTTGATCTTCTTGGCCTGAGCAACCACGTTCTTGGAGCTCTGGTCCTTGTTGATGCTGTCTAGAGCACCGGTGATTACAGGGTCCTTGCTACCGAAAACGTTCCAGGAAGCGTTTGGAGCGGCAACGAAGTTGATGGTAACCCAAGGGGTAGCTGCTGCCAGACCAAGCTGGTAGACCGCGATGGCCCACTTCTTAGCCTTCAGCTGGTTGCGGTAGTCGGCCAGTGGCACCGAGACCCAGTTGATGGTGATGCCGCTCTTCGACAGCTGGTCGCTGAGCAGGGCACGCATGGTTGGGTCTGGCCAGGTTGGCATGTTGATGGTCAGGCCATCTTCGAAACCGGCTGCGGCAAGCAGCGACTTGGCCTTGGCGTTGTCCACGCTGTAGGTCTTGTCTAGAGCGGCGTCGTTTGCACCCGATACCTTGCCGAATGGCTGCTGGGTCAGGGTTCCGTAACCGTTCTGAACTGCCTTCAGCAGAGCAGCGCGGTCGATCGAGTAGCCGATGGCCTGGCGAACGCGAACGTCTGCGAGGTTCTTGTCGACTGCACCGTTGCGGTCCAGAAGCATGAGACCCAGCCAGTCAACGTTGTTGTCGTACTCGGTCATGCCCTTGCCCTTGGCGGTTGCTGCGGTCTTGGCGTCCAGGATGGTGGCATCGATCTGACCGGAGATCAGTGCGTTGAGGCGTGCGGTGGTGTCCGACATGGTCTTGAAGACGATCTTGCTGAACTTGATCTTCTTCTTGTCCCAGTACTTAGGGTTGGCGGTGAATACCAGCTGCGAACCAGGAACGCTGGAGGCGTCGTAGAGGTAAGGACCCGAACCAACCGGCTTGGTCTTCAGAGCAGCGGTGCCGATTGCGTTACCGCTTGCCATGTAGCTGTCGGTGGTTGCAAGGTAGTAAACCAGGTCAGGGTTTGGCAGGGTCAAGTCGATACGAATGGTGTAAGGGTCGGTGATGAAAACTACAGCACCCTTGAGCGATGCCGAGTATGGACCGTTGCCCTTGATGAATGCGTCCAGGTTGGCCTTGGCAACGGTGGCGTTGAAGTCGCTGCCGTCCGAGAACTTGACGCCCTTCTTCAGCTCGAGCAACAGCGAGGTGTTGCCGTTCATCCAGGTGAACTTGGTGGCCAGGTTTGGAACGTAGCTGCCGTCTGACTTGCGAATGATCAGGGTGTCATAGACAGCCTGGTACAGCGGAGCCATGTGGCCGAGGTCAGCCTGGGTAGGGTCCCAAGACTTTGGTTCGATGATCGATCCGATGGTGAGGGTGGTCTGGTTGGCGGCGGTTGCCACCTGTCCACCGGTCAGCACACCGGCGGTGACTGCAAGTGCGGTTACCGCTGCAGCTACTCGCTTGTTGAGCTTCATTTGTTTTCCAATCAGGGTTTGGTTTGGTGTGACTTTGTTCTTCAGGTTTGGTGGCATTCCACCGCAGTAAGAACAGTACGACTTTTTTCGGGAGTTTGGCAACCGATTGCCGTAATTAAGCGATAACAGTTTGATAACGGGTCTAGAACCCCAGATTTATAGGGCTTTTTATGTTGGCAATCGGTTGTTGTATTTGACCGATTTTTGGCAATTGTGGCTGTTTTTGGGCCAGTATTCGGCCGATATAAGGAGAACCCGACGACCGTTTCCAGCCGCCGGGTCCTCATCTGGACTACCTGATCGCAAGCAGAATCTCGATCACCACAATGATGATCTTGACTCCGGTTAGCACCAGATCCAGGATTTGCGATGAACGCATTTCCTGCTCCGTTCCCCTTTCGGGCGAACCAAAAGAACGGCTTTCCAGACCACAGAAACTCCTACAATAAGTACGAGCTTGTGCTTATACTCTTAGTGTTGCTATGTAGGACTCTGTAGTCCCAAAGAGCGTTCACTAGAACCTCGAACATCACCCCCAGTTCTCGCTGGGGGTTTTGTTTTTGGTTCGGCTGTACAGCGGTTCGCTGAACTGCCAGCCTTTGAATGGTGGCAGGCGAAGGCCGTTGGAAAACCACAGGCAGGCGCTCTTGGGGACAACTGACCGTCTATCGCCTGTGCACAAGAAAGACAAAAACCCGGCCACTCGGACCGGGTTTTCGCTTTAGAACTGGGCTACTTGGCGGCCAGCAT
>JBEGRP010000100.1:0-4158 GCA_041180345.1 Actinomycetota bacterium
CAGCCGGACTGGGTTATCAGCGACCGCGACCTGAATCAGGAACTCAACCTGCGACCTCGCCTGCTGAAGGCGCTCGGTTGGCAGATAAAGCGGGTCCACGCATTTGAACTGTTTGCTGACCCGGAACGCTTCGCGCGCGAACTAGCGGAAAGCCTTGGAGTGCAAATCTTCAATAAGTCACAGGCGTTATTCGAAGACGAAGTGAAGTTTGAAGACACCGATGCCGCCTGGGGCGAGTACCGCAAAGGCACTAGCGGTGCCGGCGCAAACGACGCCCGACTGAAGCAGGACAAGCCGCCGCACTGGGGATGATCGACAGGCTGGCTCAGTTAGTCAGACTTGCTGCTGCTGGAGTTGTCGGTCTTATAGAACCCGGAACCCTTGAAGGTAACGCTGCCGACGCCAAACACCTTGGACAGTTCACCCTTGCAGTTTGGGCACTCGGTCAGACTCTTGTCGCTAATTGACTGCTGGACGTCAAAGCTGTGTCCACAGTTTTTGCACTTGTAAGAGTAGGTAGGCATAGTGCCTAATTTTAGCCAATCTCAATCAGGCGAGTTGGCGTGATAACGAATGCCACCGGTTGGTCGTGATCCTCAATGGGAATCTCCGGCAGCACCTCGGCGTCATAAACCACCGCCGCGACCGGAGCCACCACCGCTGGGTCGGCTAGCGCGACATCGTAGAAGCCCTTGCCTTTGCCAAGGCGGTTTCCCCGGATATCAACTGCGCTGGCTGGGATCAGAATCAGATCGGCGTCGGGAAGCTTCGCCTCGGGGCCAACCGGCTCTTCGAAACCAAAGATTCCAGGTGCTGATTTACCCGTGTATTCAACCCAGTGCAGTGTGCCGTCCAGATTGGAAACCGGCATGATCAACTTCAAGCCGTGCCCTGCCGCACCCACCACAAACTGAATAGTGTTTGGCTCGGTGCCGAAGGGCAGGTAGGCGGCCACGGTTTTGGCTCCGATGTGCGCAACCAGGCTCAGGAGCTGGGTCTCCAGCCCGCCAGGCGCTGCGGCGTCTTTTGCCAGAGTTTGCCTGGCCGCGGACAGTTGGGTGCGCAGTAACTTTTTGGCATTCTGCGCATCGGGCTGATTCATACCGCTAATTTTGACACCATGCCCCAGTCATTTGCGCTCACGCACCAAGATGTTCGCCTTCGGGTGATTCGCATGCGCGATGCCAAGACCATCGAACGTCTGCTGATAGAGCACCGAAGCTGGCTGCGACCCTGGGAGGCAACCAGCCCTTATGCACCGAACAGCTTTGACGTTCGCGGCATGGTCCGGGCGCTGCTCCGGTCCTACGACGACCGCAGCGGTATTCCGTTCGTAATCGAATACGACGGCCGAATCGTGGGCCAGTTGAATGTGGCAAACATCCTGCATGGCTCGGTAAGCAGCGCGGTCATCGGCTACTGGATCGCACCTGATGTCGCCGGACTGGGCATCATGCCCACCTCGGTGGCGCTGGTTTCTGATTATCTCTACGGCGTTGTCGGCCTACACCGAGTCGAGATCGACATCCGCCCCGAGAATACCGCCAGCCTTCGAGTTGTAGCCAAGCTCGGGTTCCGCTATGAGGGTTTGAAGCAACGTTTCATCCACATCAACGGGGCTTGGCGCGACCACATGATCTTCGCCTTGACCAAAGAGGAAGTTGACGGTGGAGTTCTCAATAGGTTCGTAAAAGGTAAGGTTCCGGCCGTAAAGTACCCAAATCCGCTCGATTTGGCAGAAACCTCGGAACACGCCGAACCAAATAATTAGCCCGCAATTGTTCACCTCTTACCTTTGAGGTATGAACACTTCTTCGCTCACCGGACTCGTGGTTGTTATCGCGGCCGCGATCTGGCTCGGCGCCTTCGTGCCGGCCTGGGCGAAGCGTGGTGAGAAGGCTTCACTAGTTCGCGAAGCTACCCGTCAAATCAAGCAGCAGGCCCGGGCTCTCAAGCCTCGCGGGTTTGCCGCGGGTGTGAAGCGAACTACCCGCAACAGCGGAACTCAGACCGTTCAGCGAACCGCCGGAAACGTCGACTATCGCGCTCTCTATCGTGCCGCCCTCGAGGTGGCCGGTGAGGCGGCTCCGGCCGATACTGCCGAAGTTGTGGACGACCGCAGCTGGACTCCGCGCTACATGCCAGCCCCTCTCCACACCGGTCACATCGGAACCCTGGAACAGCCGAACCTGGCTCCGGTTTCTCAGATTTCACCGAGCATTCCTGCGGCAACCGCACCTGCTGCTCGCCCAGAAGAATCCGTAATCGGAGAAAATCTGGATGAAATCTTGCGTCGCCGCCGCGCGGTGTAGCGGATTTATTGGCCTGCGGGCCAGCGTGAGGGTAATCTTTAGTTAGACCATCGTCGCTCACTTCACCAACTATTTAAGGATTCAACCATGGCCATTTTTGATCGCCTCAAGAAGATTTTCTCCAAGAACGCCCCTGACGTAGCCAAGGTCGCCGGTGCAATCGGTGCCGATGTTGCACACGAGACCGCAGAGGTCGTCGAGGAGGCAAAGAAGGTTGTAGCCGCTGCAACCAAGAAGGCTGAGAAGACTGTTACTGCCGTCACCAAGAAGGCAGAGAAGACTGTAACCGCTGCTGCCAAGACCGCAGAGAAGACCGTAGAGGGTGCAACCAAGACCGCCAGCAAGGCAGTCCAGAAGGCAACCGCTACCGCAGCAACCAAGGTCACCAAGGCTGCTGCCACTAAGCCAGCTGCCAAGGCTCCTGCTGCGAAGAAGCCAGCCGCCAAGCCGGCCGCCAAGACCGCTGCAAAGCCTGCCGCTAAGCCAGCCGCCAAGACCGCGGCAAAGGCGCCAGCCGCAAAGAAGCCGGCTGCTGCTAAGCCTGCCGCAGCAAAGGCTCCTGCTGCGAAGAAGCCAGCTGCCGCTAAGCCAGCTGCCGCTAAGGCGACCGCAGCGAAGAAGCCAGCAGCTAAGAAGCCTGCTGCTCCAAAGGCATAAACAGTTTCAAAAAGGAAACCCGCGAACCGTTTTGGCGATTCGCGGGTTTTTCCCTTTTCTGATTCAGTCCCTACCGACCACCCAGGCCGCAGCCTGAGCCAGTGTCGGATGGACAAACCTGTAACCGCTGGCTAGCAGTTTCTGAGCGCTCAGCCTCTGGCTGTTCAGCAGCAATTCATCGGCGCCTTCGCCAAGAGCTAGGCGCAACGCAAACGCCGGTGCGGGCAGCAAAGTTGGGCGGCGCAAAGCTTCACCTAGCGCCTTGACCACCTGTCCGCAGGTGGCGGTATCTGGGGCCACCAGATTGAACGGACCGCTCGCACTCGCATTGTCGATCAGGTGCAGGATCGCCCCGACCTCGTCGGTCAGGCTGATCCAAGCCCAACCCTGTTTTCCGGATCCCAGCGGGCCACCGACACCCAGCTTGATTAGCGGAAGCAGTCGACTAAGGGCACCCAGTCGGCGGCTCATCACCATGGAGGTTCTGGCCAGCACCAATCGCACCGAGGAGTCGACCTTGGCCGCCTCTGCCTCCCACTTGCCGGCTAGTTCAGCGAGGAAGCCTGACCCGTTCGGCGCAGATTCGTCGACAGTTGCCTGCCCGGTGTCACCATAAAATCCGCTGGCGGAGCCGGAGACAAAGACTTTTGGCTTGCTCTGGCTGGCGTTGATGGCATTCACCAGAGTTCTGGTCGAGGCAAGACGGGATTCGATTAGCTCTTGCTTATAAGCCTTGCTCCACGGCAGCTTGCCGGTGGTGGCACCCGCCAGGTTGACTACCGCATCGACCCCATCCAGAGCGCCATCGGCGATAAATCCGCTGGCAGGATCCCACTGGATTTCTCCAGGGGCTGTGGCAGGTCTGCGAACTAGGCTAATCGGCTGATCGCCCCTAGCCCTCAGCTGCTTTGCCAACTCGGTGCCAACCAGACCGCTGGCGCCACTGATCAAAACCTTCATGTAGTTGGTAACTACCAGTTGTTTGGATCTAATCCCGCTCTTAAACCGGTGTCCATCTGCGCGATGGCGGCCATGTCCTCGGGGTCTAGTTCAAAGTCAAACACCGAGATGTTTTCCAGCAGACGGTCTGGGTTGACGGTCTTAGGGATGACCAGATTGCCCAGCTGAATGTGCCAGCGCAGGATCACCTGGGCGGCGCTCTTGCCGTGCTTCTTGGTCAGGGAGACCA
>JBEGRP010000101.1:0-4140 GCA_041180345.1 Actinomycetota bacterium
CCCAGTTTTTGGTCCAAGAAGTTACCAATCGCCACCGAGGAATGCAGCGGCTCGATGTCGAATGACAAAAAATCTGTGGCTGAAATCTGCTTTGCTGCCTCGATGAAGGCACCGGTTCCGCCGGCCGGTTCGATGATGGTTCGCTTTGCGAAAGGTAGGTCGCTACGGTCAACCAACTCGGCCAGTGACCTAGTCAACTCGGAGGCCAGGTCGGAGGGGGTGTAGTACTGCTCTTTGCCGGTGACTCGCGTGTTGCCAGTTTTCTTGGCGGGCGCGCGAGAGGTCATGTTCTAAGGATATCAATTTAGAATATTGTTGTATTAGGCTTCAGAAGTTATGACTGAAATCGTCCTGAGCGCTAAAAACCTCACCAAGATCTACGGTGACTTCAAGGCCGTAGCCGGCATCGACTTCGAAGTGAAGCGCGGAGAATCTTTCGGCATCCTGGGTCCCAACGGTGCCGGCAAGTCCACCACCATGAAAATGATTTCCGCGGTGTCCAAGCGCACCGGCGGAGACCTGCTGATTCTGGGTAAAGACCCCAATCAAAAAGGCCCCGAGATCCGCGCTCACCTGGGTGTAGTCCCGCAGAAAGACCTGCTGGACCGAGAGCTAAAGGCCTGGGAAAACCTCTTCGTTTACGGTCGTTACTTTGGCCTGCCTCGCAAGTGGCTGCGCAGCAAGGTTGATGAACTTCTAGCCTTCGCCCAGTTGGAAGACAAGCGCAATTCCAAGGTGGACGAGATGTCTGGCGGTATGCAGCGTCGTCTGGCAATCGCCCGCGGCCTGGTGAATGAGCCAGAGATTTTGCTGCTTGATGAGCCGACGACGGGCCTGGATCCACAGGCGCGGCACGTGCTCTGGGATCGCCTCTTCCGCCTGCGCGAGAACGGCGTGACCATAATTTTGACCACCCACTACATGGACGAAGCGGAGCAGCTCTGTGACCGTCTAGTGGTGATGGATGCTGGCAAGATCATGGCCGAAGGAACTCCTGCCGACCTGATTCGCCAGCATGCCTCTAAGGAGGTATTGGAGCTGCGTTTCGGCACCGACCGCAACGAGGAAACCGCGCCGCTGGTGGCCAAGTTAGGTGACCGCATCGAAGTGCTTCCGGACCGCATTTTGCTCTACACCGAGAACGGTGAAAAGGCACTGGAGCATGTGATGGAAGCCGGCCTGAAGCCGGTCACTTCGCTGGTCCGTCGTGCCTCGCTGGAGGACGTTTTCCTGCGCCTCACCGGCAGAAGCTTGGTCGATTAGTAGCCACCATGAGTGACCTGAAATTCGTTCCCGGACAACAGATTGACGTTGCCCGCGCCATTCGCGGTGGATCTTGGCGCGTTGCGGAATACCGTTTACGCAACATGTTCCACTGGTGGGCTGCGATTGTTTCTTTCGGCCTGGGAAACCCTGTGCTCTATTTGGTTTCGATTGGTATTGGAATCGGTGGCCTGGTTAATCAGGGTTCCGGCGGTCAGCTACTCGGTGGCGTTTCCTATCTGGAATTCGTAGCCCCGGCGATGCTGGCCAGCGCAGCGATTCAAGGCGTAATGGATGAAGTTACCTTCCCGGTGATGGAGGGATTCAACTGGGAAAAGTACTTCTTCGCGATCAACTCGACCAGTATCAACGCGGTTCAGATTGCCAATGGCGTGATGATTGCTGCCATCCTTCGCGGGGTATGGACTGTGCTGATGTACGGCGGAATTCTGCTGTTGTTCGGTGCGATTCCTCCCTCGAGTTTGGTGCCGCTGATGGCGTCCTCGTTGCTTGCTGGCGTTGCCTGGGCAGCGGCAATCATGGCAGTTTCGGCCAACCTCAAAAACGACGACGGGGTGTTCGCAATCATCGGTCGCTTCATCATCGCTCCAATGTTTTTATTCAGCGGAACCTTTTACCCAATCAACCTGATGCCGATTTACCTGCAGTGGATTGGTTGGATTTCGCCGCTCTGGCACGCAACTCAGTTGGGTCGCATCTACACCATCGGACTGGTTGAGCCGTTGTGGTTGCAGGCTACGCACTACGCCTACTTCATCGTGATGTTCGTGGTTTCGATGGCACTGATTTATCGGATTTTCAAGCGGAGGTTGAGCGAGTGATCACCTCAGTTGCAACCTCGCTTGCCGTTCAGATCGCCGAGCGAAAGGCCAATCGCCGCGGTGCCGGCATCTATACCGGTCGCGCCTGGCGCCTGGTGGAGCGCAACCTATTTGCGGTTCGAAGCACCAACCTGATGGTTTTCATCAGCGGCTTCGTCGAACCGGTGTTCTACCTGCTGTCCTTCGGTTTGGGTATCGGACAGTTGGTGGGCAATGTCACCGATGGCTCCGGCCACCCGGTCAGTTACGCGACCTACATCGCGCCCGCTCTGCTGGCGACCAGTGCCATGAACGGTGCAATCTATGACAGCACCTGGAATGTGTTCTTCAAGATGCATTTTGGGAAGCTCTATCAGGCTTGGCTAGCCACCTCGGTGGGCACGCTAGATGTTGCCCTCGGCGAGATTCTCTGGGCTCTGATTCGTGGACTCAGCTACGCGATTGGCTTCTTGGTGGTCATGGGAACGATGGGCGTCGTGACCAGCTGGTGGGCGCTGCTAGCGATCCCAGGGGCGGTGTTGATTGCGTTCGGTTTCGCCTCGGTGGGCATGGGTCTGACCAGCTACTTGAGCAACTTCCACCAGATGAACTGGCTGAATTTCTTCATGTTGCCGATGTTCCTCTTCAGCGGAACCTTCTACCCGATCAGCGTTTTCCCGGCTCCGCTGCAGTGGCTGATTATGGCGCTGCCGTTGAACCAGGCGGTCGAGTTAGAGCGTGCGCTGATGTTGGGTAACCTCAGCTGGGGATTGCTTGGGCACGTGGCCTATTTCGCGGTGATGATCGTGCTGGGTTTGACATTCACGACCAGAAGGCTTGCCGCCCTCTTCCAGCGCTAGTTCTTTTTAGCTGGGGCGCTTGGTGCCGGGGTGTACGAACCGTACTTACCCTTCACATTTGCCCCTTCCAAAACGCCCTGGCAGATCTTCTCGACCGTGCCAGCCGTGTTATCAAGATCGGCAAAGCCCTGCTGAACTCCGCTGTCTGTAGACAGGTCAAGGTACATGCGGGTTAGGGCTAGCTGCTTCATTCCCTTGGCAACGTAACCATTCATGTCACCCACCTGCTCGAATGCCTTGTTGTAACCCTTGGCCAACACTTTGCTGTAGTTCTGAACGGCAGTCTTCGGGTCTGGGGTGTGGTCTTTTGCGGTAGCTTCCGAGACGAAGGCAAACTGGGCGTCGTGGTACCCAACCAGGAAGGTCTTGCAGGCCGCAACGTCTTTCGCTTTGTTCTCCGCTGGCAGCAAAACAGTGCCGTAAACAGTCACTCCGGTGATGCCCAAAATAACCACCACACCGAGTGCGATGAGCGAGCGAATCCAGGTCTTGTTGGCGCGTGCGTCACGTGCCTTTTCTTCTGCGGTAGCCATTGTTATAGGTTACACGCCGGGAACAACGCGGAACGGCCGCACCAAGTCCAGCTCTACCTTGCTGGTACCGGCCTCAACCTGAATGTAAATGTTGGCATTCACTCTTGCCATACCGCGGTGCTGCATCAAGAAGGCGTAGAGGCTCTCTGATTCAAAGTTGGGAATGTAGCCCAGAACCACGCCTCCCGCTGTGACTGCTACGGCTGCCGCGCTTTCCCGGTTTGCTGGCTCCACGACTAAGGCCGCCTGAAGCTCCAGTAGCGATCCGTCAGCAACCCCGGCATACTGGCGCAGGTCCTCAAAGTTTTCGGCGAATGCGGCGCTTCCGACCACGGTTTGGCGGTATTCGTTGTTGCCTTCCAGGGCTACCGCGGTTGTTGTTGCCAGACCCAACTCGGTGGGAAGTCTGCCGTCGAAGGGTTTCTCGCCAAGTTGCTTGCGAGTGTGGGCGCGAGTCTTGGTCTGCCACCAGCTGGCGAAGGCTATGGCGGCGCCTACGACAATTCCCAGCCCCGCCGAGAAGATTAGTGGTGCGTTGAAGTAGGCTCCGGCAACCACGAACAGCGCCAAGACACCCAGAAACTTCAACAGACCAATAGCCATCTGTGCCAAATTTACCCGCGGGTTCAGACTTTATCGGGCAGGTCGCCCAAGTGCCTGTGA
>JBEGRP010000102.1:0-4067 GCA_041180345.1 Actinomycetota bacterium
CAAAACTGATGCCATCCACGTTGGAAGCAACGTCGTCCAACCAGGCATCCAAGTTCTCGGCGGCCGGCATTCCCCAACCCTCGACCAGAAAAACAAAAGTCGTATCGGGCAGATGACCCAATCGCCGCTTTAGATCCTTCACGGTCTCGTAGTCGAAACCCTCGAATACCAACTTCATGCCGCGCTCCCGCCAATCGGAAGCCAATACCGCTTCGGCCAGCATCGCCGCCGTGTCGAATCCAAGCGACTTGAAGTGGCCGCCGTGTTTGATCTCCAGAATCAGAGTCTTACCGTCCGCAAATGGCGCTGCAAGCAAGTCCTCGACGGTCGGAATCCGGAACTGCCCGTCGAACTTGGCGCTACCCGGCCGTATCTCGGGGATGCGCTCGGTGGCCCGAAGGGTCTGGATTTCCGCCAGCGTGAAGTCCTCACTGAACCAGCCCGTCACCGCCCACTGGCCATACATCAGCTGAGTTCGATGGCGAGAGGCAAACTCGGGATGACTGCCCACATCGGTGGTCCCAGAAAGCTCGCTTTCGTGGCGAATAATCAGCCCGCCATCCTTGGTGGGCACCAGGTCGCATTCGATTGCGTCCGACCCCATCTGGAAGGCAAGCTCGAAAGCCTCCAAGGTATTTTCGGGTCGGTAGGCGCAGGCTCCTCGGTGGCCGAAAACGAGTGGAAGTTTCACGGCTTCAGTCTTACATGATTGAGGTAACTTAGAGGGACAGTCGCAAGACGATAATCGGGGGATTAGGAACATGGGCACTTATCACGCACTGGTACCGGGCCAGATCTTCATGGGTTCTGCCGCAGACATGCAGGATGCAGTCAATGCCGAGGGCATCGACGTGGTAGTTGACCTGCGAGCCGAAGCCACCGAGTGCGCTGCGCGCGGCAAGAATCTGGAGTGGATTCAGGTCCCGCTGGGAGATAACTCCCCCACCGCCGAGTTCCAACTCTTCAAAGAGGCAATCGATCGAGTTGTCGATGCCATGCACGCCGGAAAGCGCGTTGCCTTCCACTGCGGTTTAGGCCGGGGCCGAACCGGAACTGTTGCCGCCGGGGTGCTGCTTGAACTTGGCCTGGCGAAGACACTGCGTGAGGCCGAGTCAATGGCGAAGGCGATTCGCCCCGAGATCAGCATTCAGCCGGTGCAGAAAAAAGCGCTTGAGTTGATTTACCCAAGCGCTTCTTAGCCGAAACCAATAAGGCCTCGATTACTCCCACTCGATGGTGCCGGGTGGCTTGCTGGTTACGTCCAGCACCACTCGGTTCACTCCCGCCACCTCGTTGGTGATGCGGTTGGAAATCTTCGCCAGTAGATCGTATGGCAGGCGGCTCCAGTCGGCGGTCATGGCGTCCTCCGATGAAACCGGACGCAGCACAATCGGGTGGCCGTAGGTGCGGCCATCGCCCTGGACACCCACCGAGCGCACATCGGCCAACAGCACCACCGGGCACTGCCAGATTTCGCCATCGAGACCGGCCGCGGTGAGCTCCGCGCGAACGATGGCGTCGGCCTTGCGCAGCAAGTCCAGGCGCTCCTTGTTGACCTCACCGACGATTCGGATTCCCAGACCAGGACCAGGGAACGGCTGGCGCTGAACAATCTCGTGCGGCAGACCAAGCTCGGCACCGATGGCGCGAACCTCGTCCTTGAACAGGGTGCGCAGTGGCTCGACTAGCTCGAACTGGAGGTCGTCGGGTAGACCACCCACGTTGTGGTGGCTCTTGATTCCAGCGGTAACTCCACCACCAGACTCCACTACGTCTGGGTAGAGGGTTCCCTGAACCAGGAACTTGATGGGTCGGTTGTCGGCTGCAGCCTCGGCAACCAGCTTGCGCTCGGCCTCCTCGAAGGTGCGAATGAACTCGCGGCCGATAATCTTTCGCTTGGTCTCTGGGTCCGATACCCCGGCCAGCGCATCCAAGAACTTCTGCTCGGCATCCACGGTCACCAAACGAATACCGGTGGCTGCAACGTAGTCGCGCTCCACCTGCTCGGCTTCGTCCTGGCGCAGCAAGCCGTGGTTAACGAAGACACAGGTCAGCTGGTCCCCAACAGCCTTGTGAACCAGGGCCGCGGCAACCGCGCTGTCCACGCCACCCGACAAACCACAGATGACACGGGCGTCGCCAACCTGGGCGCGAATCTTTTCCACCTGCTCGGCAATCACGTTGCCGCTGTTCCAAGTTGCTGGAATGCCCGCCGCATTGTGCAGGAAGTTGACCAGAACATCCTGACCGTACTGGCTGTGCTTTACCTCTGGGTGCCACTGGACACCGTAAATCTTGCGCTCACTGTTGGCGAAGGCGGCAACCGGAGTGGTCTCGGTGGATGCCAGCACTTCGAAGCCCGCTGGAGCCTCAACCACCTGGTCGCCGTGGCTCATCCAGCAGATCTGGTCCGCTGGCTGTCCGGCCAGAATCTCGCCGCCGGCCGAAACAGAGAGCTCGGTGGCGCCGTATTCCTTCTTACCGGTTGCGTCAACGCGGCCACCGAGGGTGTTCGCGATGGTCTGGAAACCGTAGCAAATGCCCAGCACTGGGATACCCAGTTCCAGGATTGCCGGGTCCAGCTTTGGTGCGCCGGCCTCGTACACCGAGGAAGGTCCACCGGAAAGAATGATGGCCAGTGGCTTCTTGGCTGCCACCTCGGCGGCGGTCACGTTGTGATGAACGATCTCCGAGTAGACGTTTGCCTCGCGCACGCGACGTGCAATCAGCTGCGCGTACTGCGCACCGAAGTCGACGACTAGGACTGGCTGGTTCATCAGCTCTCCTTATTTCTGGGAAGTTGAAGCGTTAGCGGATTCGGCCACGGCAAGCTGGTGATAGTGGCGCTCGGTGAAGAACGAAAGCAGTGGCACAACGCCACCGGCCGCAATAATCAGGAATCGCTTGAAGCTCCATCGCATCAAACTCCACAGACGGAAGTCGGTGTAAAGGTAAAGCATGTAGAACCAGCCGTGGACAATCAGCACGACGGTAGTTAGGTCCAGTCCCACGGTTGGCAGACCGACCTTGTTTCCCAGGTCATCCACCTGGTAGCTCTCGAAGGTCAGAAAGCCGTGGGGGCCGGCCAGCCAGAGATCCTGCTGCGAGGTCAAGCGGACCGCGAAAAGAATGGTGATGGCGACCAACAGCGAGCCGGTAATGGCAGACGCGACTCGGTACAGCTGAAGCGCGCTGAGAACTGGGTTTTTTGGGGTTGCCATTAGTCAAGTTTACCTTGGGCGGCAGCGGTTTTTGCCTCGGCCAACTGCTCGCGCTCGCGCTGCTGTTGATCCCGCACCAGGCGCCACCACATGAAGAAACTGAAGCCGCAGAAGGCGATCCATTCCACCGCGTAAAACGCACTCAGCCAGTTGATTTGCGCGGTGCTCAGACGGATGACCGTGATCTTCTGCAGACCCGGGTAGGCCCGCTCGGTGACCAGCAGGAACAGCGGGTAGACCCGTTGACCCACCGAGGGCTCCAGCTGATTCGCCAACTGCCCGGGCGCTAGCGACTGGAGCACCGGCTGGATTCGCTCTGGTGCCTCGGCCGGGCTGAGTCTGCCGTGAAGCGGCTGGAGCACCTGAGCCTGCATCGAACCTTCAATTCGAGCAGCTACTCGGAGCGCTTGCTGACGGCTTGGGCTGAATCCCAGCGGCGCGAGAATTCGATTGCCGACCTCATCGGTGTAGAAACCAACCACCCAGAAACCGGCGGTTCCATCGCGCTGCACGCGGTTGGCAACGACATAAAGTTTGGAGGTGTCCAGGGTTCCCTTGGCCTGCACCAGCGTTCCGACGGCGGTTCCCCTCGGTGTTCTTCCCGGCTTCACCACCGAGTCCAAAACCGGGGCCTTGTGCCAGGCGAAAACACTGTGGTCGGCGTCGCGCACCGGCGCCTCGATGCTTCGGCTGGCCTGCCACTGCGCCAGCAGAGCGCAGATAACTGCGACCCCCATGGCAATGAACAAAGCGCCAATCCAGCGCGGCCGTCTTGCGACCGCGAACCAGGTTGGCGCTTGATTCACTTAGAAACCTTTGCGGTTAGCGTGGGGAGTAAGGAGCCAC
>JBEGRP010000103.1:0-4052 GCA_041180345.1 Actinomycetota bacterium
GGCCAGCGGTGCGGTCTTCGCGGTGGTTCAGTTCTTCGTGCAGGGTTACCTCTCGCAGGCCCTTCCCTTCACCAGCTTCGTCGGTGTCGACAAGGCTGCGATTGTGGCCCCCGTTCTAATCGGCGTGGGAATCTTGTTGTCGGCCGTGGCCTCGGGTGCAGCTATTCGTCGCTACCTCAAGATCTAGCCGTTTGGTAAACTTACCTGCTAGCCCGAGTTGGGCTGATTATCAGGAGTGAATCGTGCCAAGAGAACGTGGTCAGAAGGTTGTGGCCACCAACCGTAAAGCGCGCCACGACTATCACATCGAAGATGTCTACGAGGCCGGATTGGTTCTCACCGGCACCGAGGTGAAGGCGTTGCGTGCTGGTCGCGCATCCCTGGTGGACGGCTTCGCAAGCATCGACTTCGGTGAAGCTTGGTTGGAAAATGTTCACATCCCCGAGTATTCGCAGGGCAACTGGACAAATCACTTGACCCGCCGCAAGCGCAAACTGCTGCTGAATAAGCAGGAGATCGTGAAGCTTGGTAGAGAAATCAAGGAGAGCGGCTACACGTTGGTCCCGCTAAGCCTGTATTTCAAAGACGGTCGCGCTAAGGTCGAGATTGCTTTGGCCAAGGGTAAAAAAGAGTACGACAAGCGCCAGACTCTGCGCGAGCAGCAGGATACCCGTGAGGCAGCGCGTGCGATGTCCACCAAGGGCAAAGACTGGTAGCACTTCACCGCAAACTCACAGCCTAAATGTCTGTGTGTTGTCGTATCCTTGAACTCTCGAGCGATCGAGATTGGTAACTAAATATGGGGATGATCGGTTTCGACAGTGTCTATTGATGCTTGGAGAAGCGTGCCGAGAATGTAGCGTCAACTCGTAAATGTCCGCTGCAAAATATAAGTGCTGATGCAAATCGCGCTGACTTTGCCCTCGCTGCCTAAGCGCTAGCGAGCCCGAAGTCCGTCAGGCCTCTTTTGATTTCGTAGGGGATTCTGGCGTCATTTAGAAATCTTGCTGGGTAGTCACGCCTTAGGGCTACTTGGGACTTTTACTCAGGCTGGGCCCGTCGGTTAGGTCGCTTCACGCTATGACCGGGGCCAAGTAGAACAAAAGTGAAACTACGCACGTAGAAGTACAGGTTTCTAGGCTTTGGACGGGGGTTCAATTCCCCCCATCTCCACATTTGAGATTTGGCTCGCCGAGGCCATTTCCGCAAGCAGACCCGCCAGCGATGGCGGGTTTCTTGTTTAACGGCTGGTTAGCCTGCGATGTAGCGATCTGGCCTGTGGTTGGTCGCCAGAACCATGTTCAAAACCACCACACCGATGATTGCCCACAGCGACGACCAACTGAGGTTCGCGAGGGCAAAGCCTCCCACGATCAAGGCATCCAGCGACATCTGCACGAAACCGGCTTTCCATCCCAGCTTGTCCTGTGCAATCAGCGCAATCACGTTAAACCCACCGAGGCTGGTCCGATGCCGAAACATGATCAGCATCGAGACACCGAGGAGCAGGTTGCCCAACACTGCGCCAAACCAGGGTGTTACCGAGCTGAGGTCCACTAGCCGGGGCAGGTAAAAGTTGAACACCGACAACAGAGCTACCGTGAGCATCGATTTCAATGTGAACGTGAGTCCCCGTCGCCACAGAGCGAGCGCCATGAATGGAATGCTGACCAGGGGATAGGCCAGCGCAAAGTTCCATCCGAGCCACTGGCACATCAAGAGTGTTAGGCCCGCGGCCCCGCCGGTAACAACATGCGCCGACTGCAGCAAGTAGACACCCAGCGCTGCCATCAGCGTGCTGGTCACTATGGCCTGGCCATCCTCAAACCAGCTGTGGTCGATTTCGGGGTCGATGGTTTTATTGCTCACAGCAGGAAGCCTAATCCACCGAATTCCGTCTGGGTGCCGGTCCGGATAATTGCAGGAATGTTCCTGCGGGTTTGCCGCTTTGCAACTTTAGGAGGAATGCTGATGGGATACTTTTTGCCTTTCGAAGGCGCGGTTGGCCTGGTGGCCGTGGTCGCCCTGGTGTTTGTGATGGCTGTGTTTGACGGCTTCAAACGAAAGAAGCGCTAAACCTCTGCCACAATTGGCACATGTCGCAAAGTGTCGGAACCATGGACTGGTTGGTTTCAAACGGAAACCTCATTTTCGAGTCTCTGGGCATCCTGGCATTTGCGGTCTCCGGTCTGCTAGAGGCGGCTCGTAAGAAGCTTGACCTGGTCGGAATGATCATGGTCACCGGTTTTGCCGCTTTCGGTGGTGGAACTCTTCGCGATGTCCTGCTCGATCGCCGTCCCTTCTTTTGGGTTCAAAACCAGTACTGGATTTACGTCATCATGGCGATGTGCATGTTGTCGCTGTTCTTCCTTCGTAAGCGCCACCTTGAGCTCACCGAGCGAGCAGTGCAGTGGCCGGATGCAATCGGGCTTGGAATATTCAGCGCAGGCGGGACCCAGATCGCCCTATCTACCGGTCAACCCCCAATCATCGCTGTGATTCTGGGAACCATGACCGCCATTGTTGGAGGGATTGCCCGGGACATGGCCGTCACCGAGATTCCACAAGTATTTATCGACCACCGCCCCTACGCCGTGATTGCTTTTACCGGATCGTGGATTGTGGTGATTGGTGATGCTGCCGCTTGGCCCAGCTTCGTTTCGCTGTGGCTTTCGGCTGGCGTGATTATCGTCCTGCGAGTACTTGCAATCCTGCGGGGCTGGAAACTTCCCACCTGGCGCCTCTAGCAAGACACAGCCTCTACCAAGATCGAAAAGAAAAGCCCGTCTGTTGACGGGCTTTCACATTTGGGGGAGGGCGCTAGCA
This sequence comes from Actinomycetota bacterium, assembly GCA_041180345.1. Taxonomy (GTDB): domain Bacteria; phylum Actinomycetota; class Actinomycetes; order Actinomycetales; family Microbacteriaceae; genus Rhodoluna. Next base: position 2,827 of record JBEGRP010000103.1, read on the forward strand.
ATCACAGAGCTGAGCGACGCGCTGCGGAGTTACGTTCAGCAGCACCGCAATGTCACGCATTGTTAGACCCTGCTCGCGCGCGCGACGGACTACGTCGCGAATCTCGGTGGAGGCCTCTTCTTGCAGCTTGGTGGCCTCTGACATCTTGTGTTGGGCTTTTTGAATGTCGCAGACAATTCCAGGCATGACTGCGTCCAGCGTTACCACGATGTCGCAGATCGACTCACCCATTTGCTTTGCAGCGAGGGCCTTGATGAGGTCTTCAGCCTTGTCCAAACGCTTTGCTGTGGTGCTGAAGTTATCTAGCTCTGGGCAGGTGACAACCCAGGCGTCGCCTTGGCGCTCTGCCTGTGCTTTGATGTCCATGGGATGCCTCCTGCCCGTCTACTTCGATTTTAGGCGTTGTGCTTTGTCTAGCCCCCCTTGACAAATACAGTAAAGGGGTGCTTTACTTGCAACTGTAACCGCAATACACGTCAAAAACAACGTTAGGGACTAAACAAATGCAAGTTGCAGCAATCATTCTGGCCTGGGTTCTCACCGCGTTCCTGGCAATGGTCTATCTAAAGGCCGGCTGGTTCAAGCTGACCGCACCACTAGCCAAGCTTCAGGAGGCTGGCATGGGCTGGACCAGCAAGGTCGGAGAGCCAGGAGTTCGGGTCATCGCAGTCCTAGAACTGCTCGGTGCCGCAGGAATCGTATCCGCGCCGATCGCAAGCGAGTTCTTGGGATTTGGCTGGGCGCAGGCCTGGGGAGTAGCTGCAGCGATTGGCCTAGTGCTGGTAATGGTTGTCGCAATTGTTATGCATGCGGTTCGCGAGGAGACCAAGTACACCTGGAAGATCAACCTCGCACTTTTGGTCGCTTCGGTGGTTCTGGCAATCTTGCTCAGTGTTTACGGCGGCGCGCTGCTCTAGCGAGTCTTCGTTTCTGAGAACAGCGGACCTCGGGTTAACCCCCGAGGTCCGCTTCGCAATTGTCACAGTTCTGTAAATCTCTTGTAAAAGCAGTGGTAAACCGAAATTTTTTCAGAATTTACTTTCTGTTAAGTATTAGATTTGGTTTACCCAAAGCGGAGTCGCTGTTGGTTCGAGTTCTCTCGGAGTGATGGCGGCGATGCTGCGACAAAACAAGGAGAGAAATATGAAGGCAAAGCGCACCCTGCGTTCAGTCGCATTGCTCGCCGCTGGTCTGTTGGCAACATCGACAGCAGTCAGTCTGGCAGC
>JBEGRP010000104.1:0-4029 GCA_041180345.1 Actinomycetota bacterium
GCAACAGCGCCCAAAAGGCCTGCCAGGCTACCCCTATCCCCTGCCAGCCCGCGATGATTCCGTTGATCCCGTCCATGCCTCTCGGCCCTCCCCTGAGTTAGTGACTTGGGTAAGGCTACGAAACGGGTGTGACATTTATGCGGCTTCCTATGTCCACCCGGTAAGAGAAAAGGCCCATCCGAAGATGGGCCTAATCCGGAAGCGCTTAGTGAGCGTGCTGTCCGCGGCTGTATTCGAATACAAGTCCGATTACAGCGACCAGTGCCAGTGGAACTGCACAGAAGGTCAGCCACCAACCGACAGCCAGCGACGCGAAGACGATCGAGGCAAAGAAGCCAAGGACCAGAGGCCACCACGACCAAGGGCTGAAGAAGCCAATCTCGGCGTCTCCGTCCTCGATGTTGGCGTCTAGGCGGTCCTCCGGAAGTGCGCCCGAGTGATCGGCGGTCTTGTTCACGTAGAAGTAGATGAAGCCGGAGAGGAACACCAGCATGCCGATCGCAGCGGTACCGATCATCTCTACTTCGCCGTTGGCGTTGTAGGTCCAGTAGCCGTAGACGATTGCGTCAACCAGGTAGAAAACGGTGAGCAGCAGGAAGAGCTTGGCATTAGTCTTCATGTGGATTAGCCCTTCTTGCTCTCGGCCTTGGCCTCAGGAGCAGCAAACTCTGGGTGGTTCAGGTCGAATGCAGGCGACTCCGAACGAACACGTGGGATCGAAGTGAAGTTGTGGCGTGGGAATGGCGATGCAGTTGCCCACTCCAGCGAACGTCCGTAACCCCAAGGGTCGTTGACAGTGACCTTCTGGCCGCGCTTTGCGGTGATGTAAACGTTCCAGAGGAACGGAATCATCGAGATCGCCAGGATGCCCGCACCGATGGTGGAGATCAGGTTCATGTCACCGAAGCCGTCCGATGCAAGGTAGCTGTAGTAACGACGAGGCATACCCATGACACCCAGCCAGTGCTGGATCAGGAAGGTGGTGTGGAAGCCGATGAACAGCAGCCAGAAGTGTAGCTTTGCCAGCTTCTCGTTCAGCATCTTGCCGACCATCTTTGGGTACCAGAAGTAGATACCTGCGAACATCGCGAACACGACGGTACCGAAGACTACGTAGTGGAAGTGAGCGACCACGAAGTAGGAGTCACTCAGGTGATAGTCAAGCGCTGGCGAAGCCAGGATTACACCGGTCAAACCACCGAAGATGAAGGTGGCCAGGAAGCCCAGCGCGAACAGCATTGGCGACTCGAAGGTCACCGAGCCACGCCACAGGGTACCAATCCAGTTGAATACCTTCACACCGGTTGGGACCGCGATGAGCATGGTGGTCAAGGCGAAGAATGGCAGCAACACGTCTCCGGTGACGTACATGTGGTGAGCCCACACGGTCATCGAAAGCGCGGCAATAGCGATGGTTGCGTAGACCAGAGTCTTGTAACCAAAGATTGGCTTGCGGCTGAATACCGGGAAGATTTCCGAGACGATACCGAAGAATGGCAGCGCCAGGATGTAAACCTCGGGGTGGCCGAAGAACCAGAACAGGTGCTCCCAGAGCATTGGTCCACCGTTGGCTGGGTCGAACAGGTGAGCACCGAAACGTCGGTCAGCACCCATTGCGAACAGTGCGGCTGCCAGTGGAGGAAAGCACATGATTACGAGGATCGAGGTAACCAGGGTGTTCCAGGTGAAGATTGGAAGACGGAACATGGTCATACCAGGTGCACGCATGGTCAAGATGGTGGTGATGAAGTTGACACCACCCATGATGGTTCCGAAACCGCTGAGTGCCAGACCGAAGACCCACAGGTCTCCACCGATACCAGGAGTGTAGGTGGTGTTAGCCAGCGGCTGGTAGGCGAACCAACCGAAGCCCGCTGCACCCTGAGGGGTGAAGTATCCGCTGACGGCCACGAACGAACCGAAGAAGTAGAACCAGTAGGCAATCGCGTTCAGACGTGGGAAGGCCACATCCGGTGCACCAATCTGGACCGGCATCAGGATGTTTGCGAAAGCTGCGAACAGCGGGGTCGCAAACATCAGCAGCATGATGGTGCCGTGCATGGTGAAGAGCTGGTTGTACTGCTCGTGAGTAGCAACCACCGAGATGCCTGGGAAGGTCAGCTGGGCACGGATGACCAGCGCCATGATTCCACCCACGATGAAGTAGGCGAACGAGGTGATCAGGTACAGGTAGCCGATCTTCTTGTGGTCGGTGGTGGTGAGCCAATCAACCAGGATGCGGCCCTTGCTCTTGCGAGAGGCGTTAACCGAGGTAGCGGTTGCAGTAGCGGTTGCCATGTCGATAGTCCTTAGTTGTTGATGGCGTTCTTGCCGGGAAGAGTCTTCATACGGTTGAGGTCGTAACCCAGCTGACCGTTGTTACCGGCTGCCTTGAGGGCTGCGATGTGGCTGTCGTACGCAGGCTTGTCTACAACCTTTACGTTGAAGAGCATGGCGCTGTGGAACTCACCACAGAGTTCGGCACACTTACCAGCGAAGGTGCCAGTCTCGGTTGGAGTGAAGTAGATGCGGTTGACGCGACCTGGGAACATGTCCTTCTTGTAGAGGAAGTCCACCACCCAGAACGAGTGGATAACGTCGCGCGAGGTCAGATCGATCTCAACCGGAACGTCCTTCTCTAGGTAGAGAGTTGGCAGAGTTGACTCGGTCTTGGCGTTAGGGCCGTCCTGGTACTGGATGCCCGAGTCGTAGGTGTTCTCGTTGGTGTAGTTGAAGTCCCACGACCACTGCTTTCCGATGACCTGAACCACGCGGGTGGCGTGGTTTGGCTGCTCGATGGCAGTCATGGTCTTTGCGGTGAAAGCGAAGAAACCGATGGTGATAACGAACGGAACCACGGTGAACAGCGTTTCGATTGGCATGTTATAGCGCAACTGCACTGGAAGACCAGTCTCACCCTTGCGACGGCGGTAGACGATCATCGCCCAGACCATCAGGCCCCACGAGATCACACCGACTGCAAGCAGCACGAGCCACGAGGTGACCCAGAGGCCAACAATGGACGAGGTGTGGTTAGTGGTGTGACCCGAACCAGGCAGGTAGCCCTGTAGTTCTTGCTGAGTACAACCGGTGAGCAAAAGAGTTGAAGCTGCAGCAACGAGGCCTGCCCACTTCAGTTGGCGCTTAGGAAGCACAATCGACCCTTCAGAATACGAATTCTTACCCCTCTATCCTATTCCCAGCCAGGTGCCGGAAAGGCCGGAAACCGCCATAAAGCACCGATTAAATCTCCCGTTTTCGGGTTAAAAGTTTTCGGCCCCACCTAACTTGCAGGTGGGGCCGATAACCGAAGCGTTTTGGCTAGTTGAACGAGTTTCCGCAGGCGCAACTTCCGGTCGCGTTTGGGTTGTCAATGGTGAAGCCCTGGCGCATGATGCTGTCCTCGAAATCGATGGTTGCACCGGTCAGGTACAGCGCCGACGAAGGGTCCAGGATGACCTCTACGCCGTCATAGTTCACGATCAAGTCGTTCTCGTCGCTGTTCTCGTCCAGCCACATGTCGTACTGCAGACCAGCGCAGCCGCCGGCCTTGACTTCCATGCGCAGACGCAGGTTTGGGTTGCCCTCAGCCTCAACCGCCTTCTTCAGGCGCTCCTGAGCCGACGGGGTGATCAAAACACCGTGTGCTGGCGACTTCTCGATGGTGTCAGTCATTGGATTCTCCTGTGGTTGCGCCGCCACGCGGACGTGGTCGGAAGATACTCAAATTCTAAATCAGTTTTGGCGGGAATTGCTTCCCAGCAGCAGCAAACTTTCGGCAACCATGGCGTTCTTCAAAGAGGCAAGGTGCACCGATTCGTTTGGGCTGTGGGCTCGTGAGTCTGGGTCCTCGACACCGGTCACCAGGATTTGAGCATCCGGGAAAACCTCGAGCAGGTCGGCGATGAACGGAATTGAGCCGCCCACGCCTAGATCCACTGAGTCATGACCAAAGGCGGCGGACAGCGCGCTCTCCATCAGTGGTTTGGCCCAGCCCCCGGCCTCCAACTTAAAGGGCTTGCCCTTTTC
>JBEGRP010000105.1:0-4024 GCA_041180345.1 Actinomycetota bacterium
CTCATCGCCAAGGTGATCCCATTCATCCCTGGCAAGTCGACCGGTCACCCAGCGAAGCGCGTTTTCCAGGCGCTGCGTATCGAGGTCAACGGCGAACTCGAAGTGCTAACCGAAACCATGCCGGCAGCAATCCGAAGCCTAAACGTGGGTGGCCGCATTTTGGTTTTGGCTTACCACTCGCTTGAGGACCGCATCGTCAAGCAGGCATTCGCCAAGGGAGCGACCAGCAGCGCCCCAGTCGACTTGCCAATCGAACTTCCCGAGCACGCTCCTTACCTACGACTGGTGGTCAAAGGTGCCGAGCTTGCCTCGGAGGCAGAAATCCAATCCAATCCACGCGCGGCCTCGGTTCGCTTGCGTGCGGTCGAGAAAATCAGGGATGCAGCATGAGCGCACTAGCAAGTTATAAGCCGGTAGCACGACCTTCGGTTCGTGGTGCGGCCCGACCGAACTTGACTCTGGTTAGCGGAATCCGTGCGGTCACTGACCGTCAGGCAAACCCACGTCTCGCTTTCATCGCCATGCTCACCCTTGGGCTCTTCAGCATCGCTATCCTCAACCTTCTGCTCAATCTGGCAACCAGCTCGGGTGTATACGAACTTGCTGGCCTCAAGGCCCAGAAGGCTCGCCTGGAGCTGTCGAGCCAGATCGTAAAGCAGCAGGTAGATTCGCTTTCTAGCAACCAGAACCTTGCGAGCGCCGCTCAGGCTATGGGCATGGTTGCAAACGCTAACCCAGTGTTCCTCGACGTGAACAACTCAAAGGTCTACGGTGAGCCAGCAGCCGCCACCTTGAACGCGAATCAGCGTGTCTCTGGCAACCTGATTGCAAACTCCCAGTGGACCACGCGCTCGCACGCCGGCCAGATCCAGGCTGCATTGAGCGCAGAACAAGCCAAGGCAACAGAAAATGTTGCGTCAAGTGTCGCCACCGATAAGTCTGTAACCGCTTCGTCAACCAAGCCGGCCACCGTGAAAAGTAGCTGGACGAACGCTGTGCAGGGGTATGTCGGTGGCGCAAAATCTTCGACCTCTCAAGTAGGTTTGGCAGGTGGCGGCATTCCAGCCGCCCCAACGCACTAAGACGTAAAGCCCTCCGGGCAGTAAGGGTGGGCCGATGAGGAATCGTGCGCCTTCCCCCGAAGCGCTGCGACTACGAAGGCTGATGGCGTTCATCGTCGTTCTCGCGGTTGTTTTCGCGCTGCGTCTAGTGCAGTTCCAGATCATTCAGGCGCCTCAAATCAACGCTGAGTCATTTTCGCGCCGAAGCATCACCACCACTGTGCCGGCGATGCGCGGTGACATCGTGGATACCAACGGCAAGATCCTGGCAACCACCGTCATGGCATACGACATCAACGTGGACCCCACCCTCGTAACGCCATTCGAGACCAAGATCAATAACGTTCCAACCACCATCTCGGTGGAGCAGGCGGCCAATGAAATGGCTGCCATCCTGAAGATGGATCCCGCCGACGTGATGAAGAAGCTTCAGGGTAAGTCGCGATACTCTCAGGTGGCCAAGCAGGTCGATGGTGCCACGTACGTCAAGATCAAAAACCTCAACATTCCGTGGGTCTACCCGCAGGCAGTGCCTCACCGGATCTACCCCAATGGCGCTCTTGCAGGTAACCTGCTCGGCTTCATTGGCACCGAAGGCAATCCGCTGGAAGGTCTGGAAGTCAGCCAGAACAAGTGCCTGGCCGGTGTCGATGGCAACGAGACCTATCAGCGTGGAGTAGATGGAATCAAGATTCCCGGCAGCGCCGAGGTCAAGGTTGAACCAAAGAACGGTGGAACTCTCAAGCTGACGATTGACAGCGACCTCCAGTTCTATGCGCAGCAGGTAATGGCAAAGTATGTGCGCAACGAGCGTGCAGACTGGGGAAGCGCCATCGTGGTTGAAGCAAAGACCGGCAAGATCCTGGCTGCCGCCGAGGCGCCGAGCGTCGATCCCAACAACTACACCGCTGTGAACGCCGAAAACCGCTCTTCACGAATCTTCCGAGCGACCTTCGAGCCGGGTTCCACCGTCAAGATGGTTACCGCTGCAACCGCGATCGATCAGGGCGTGGCAACTCCATTGACTCGTGTTCTAGCGCCGCAGACCACCTTCGTGCTGAACCACTTCCGAATCAGTGACTCCCACGCCCACCCCACCGAGAAGCTCACTCTTCAAGGCATCTTGATTGAATCGTCCAACACCGGAATCATTCAGATTGGCGAGAAGGTGCCGTACGAGACGCGCTACAAGTACTGGACCAAGTTTGGTCTTGGCAGCCGCACCTCGGTGAACTATCCGGGTGAGGCATCAGGCATCGTCCACGCTACCGCGCCGGACGGCGTCTCGGTCTACACGACCATGTTCGGCCAGGCGATGACTGTTACCCCGATTCAATCCGCCTTCGTTTACCAGACCTTCGCGAACCTGGGAGTGCGACTGGCACCACAGCTCCTCGAGACTTGCACCGCTGCCGATGGCACGGTGACTCCGGCACAAACCGTTGGCAAGCCGGTTCGAGTCCTAAAACAGTCCACCGCTCGCCAAGTTATCTCCATGCTCGAGGGAGACGTTGCCCAAAAGGGTGGTGTCGGTTCCACCGCTGCAGTTCCCGGTTACCGCATCGGTGGTAAGTCTGGTACCGCCCAGATCGCTAACCCGAATGGAGTCGGTTACGGATCGCTCCACGCAATTTCGTTCATCGGAATGGCGCCGGCCGAGGACCCTCAGTACGTGCTGGCTGTGACCATCTACAAGCCGAGAACCGTGAGCAACTCGATTGGTGCAACTCCACCATTCAAGGCAATCATGGAGCAGATCCTGCGCACCTACCGTGTTCCACCGAGCACGACCAAGTCCCCAATCATCCCTGCGAAGTGGTGACAGTCATGAAAGAGTCGATTCCTCCAATCCTCCGCCCGGACAGCGTTACCCCGGTCGCGCTCTCCGCGCTCGCTGCGCGTTTTGGACTCGGTGGCGAAGCACCAGCTGAGGTAGCAATCACTGGTATCAGCATGAACACTGCGGACTTGCGCCCCGGTGATCTCTTTGTTGCAATGCCTGGCCTGAAGACACATGGCGCTCGATTCACCGAGAGGGCACTGGCAGCGGGAGCGGTAGCAATCGTGACCGACCAGGCTGGCAGGTCTGAAATCGAGCAAACCCTCGGAACTGTTGCCGTACCAATCCTCTTGTTGGAAGAGCCGCGGAAGCACTTGGGCAATCTGGCGGCATTTGTCTATGGCAATGTCGCTGGCAACCTTCCGACGATCTACGGCACCACCGGCACCAATGGCAAGACTTCGACCAGCTATTTGCTGGAGGCATTGTTGCGGCAGTGTGGCGAAGTGACCGGCCTGACATCAACAGCTGAACGCCACATCGCCGGAGAGGTGATTGTCAGTCGCCTGACCACCCCCGAATCCACCGAGATGCAGGCGCTGATTGGCCGAATGCGCGAAAAAGGCGTCACCTCGATTGCGGTTGAGGTTTCTGCTCAAGCGTTGAGCCAGCTCCGTGTCGATGGAATCCACTTCGATGTAGTCGGGTTCACCAACCTGAGCCATGACCACTTCGATGACTATCCCGACTTTGATGCCTACCTGAAGGCCAAAGCGGCGCTTTTCACGCCAGAACGAGCCAACTCCGGAGTCGTCAGTCTTGATAGTGACTTCGGGCAGGCCTTTGTAGCGGCTTCTAAAATCCCGGTTACCACCATTTCAAGCAATCCTGCGGTGGCTGCAGATTGGCGGGTCACCGTCACCGAGCAAACCACGGCCAAAACCGGGTTTGTGCTAACCGGGCCTGATGGTGTTCGTATCGAATCGAGTGTCCCGCTCATTGGAACTCACATGGCCGCCAATGGTGGTCTTGCGATTGCCATGGCCATCACGGCCGGCGTCGACTGGCGTTTGATTCAAGAGCGCGTTCGCGAAGGTATTGCCGCCTATCTGCCGGGCCGCACCGAGCCCATCAACGCAAACCAGGCCGGTCCCTCGGTGTTCGTTGATTTTGGACATAGCCC
>JBEGRP010000106.1:0-3992 GCA_041180345.1 Actinomycetota bacterium
TGGCTCATCCATGAAGCGGATGTGCAAGTCCTCCATGGTTGGCATGTCTACAAATCGGATGAAGACATCGGTGTTTGGATGCAGCCGCATGTGGTTCATCGCGAACTGTGCAAGCCGGTAGACCCTGTCCTCGTCGACGGCGAACTCGGTTTCATTGCTCAGCTCAATGCTCAACGCTTACCTCCACGGTGTTTGTGCTGATTGTTTGCCAGTTGCACTTCATCATGCTTCGCATAGGCGTCCACAATTCGGGAAACCAAGCTGTGGCGAACCACATCTGATGCGGACAGGTATGCGAAGTGCATGTCTTCTACCGCACCGAGGACCTTTTCCGCAGTCCGCAGTCCACTTACCCCAGCCGGCAGATCGACCTGAGTGATGTCACCGGTGACAACCATCTTGGAGTTGAATCCAAGCCTGGTTAGGAACATCTTCATCTGCTCCGGAGTGGTGTTCTGAGCTTCGTCAAGAATCACGAAGGCATCGTTCAAAGTGCGGCCTCGCATGTATGCCAATGGCGCAACTTCGATCGTTCCAGAAGCAAGCAACTTGGGAACCGACTCTGGGTCAAGCATCTCGTGGAGCGCATCGAAGAGCGGGCGCAGGTACGGGTCGATCTTGTCAGTAAGGGTTCCTGGAAGAAACCCCAAACGCTCCCCCGCCTCAACTGCCGGGCGCGTCAAGATGATTCGGCTGACTTCCTTGCGCTGCAGAGCTTGCACCGCTTTCGCCATGGCCAGATAAGTCTTACCGGTTCCCGCCGGACCGATTCCGAACACAATAGTGTGCTCGTCAATCGCATCGACGTACGCCTTTTGTCCGACCGTCTTGGGACGAATCGATTTGCCTCGGGAGGACAGAATCGACTGGCTCAGCACCTCGGCAGGTCGAGCTCCACTTTCGTTGGCAAGCATGCCAAGACTGCGTTCAAGGTCTGCCTCGGTGAGGCTGGAACCGCTGGCCACCAGGTGCGACAACTGGTAAACCAGATCCTCAGCCTTTAGTACCGATGCCGAAGGCCCGGCCAATTGGACAACATTTCCGCGCGCTAGCACTTCCACCTCGGGGACGAGGCGCTCAAGAGCACGGAGCAGCTTGTCTTCGGGGCCGTAGAGCGCCACCTGTTGCGATTCGTCGAGTTCGACCTGGCGCTGCAACCAGTCGCCTTGGGTGCGGCCGGTCTTGGCTGAATGTTTGCTCAAAGCTACTTCTTCGGGGTGGTGGAGGTGATGTGACCGTGAGCGTGGAACACGGTCTGTCCGGCAGCTTCGCCGGTGTTGAACGTCAGACGGAAAGAGCCGGTTGAGTGCTCGCCAGCGAGCCTTGAGCCTAGCTGAACTAAGTCCACTAGGGCTGCTGGGTTCTGGAACGCTAGCTCTGAGACATCGGCGTGATGTTCCCTCGGCACCACGAGGATGTGTACCGGCTGTCTAGGCGATATGTCTTTGAAGGCGATGGCGTGGTCGCTCTCACCAACGAGAGTCGCGGGAATCTCACCGGCAACGATTTTGCAAAATACACAATCCACGGGTCGCACCTTTCTAGTTGAAGTTTATTGCTGTCGACATGGCTACTTATGGCCTACCAGCGACCCAGTCTGCTCTGTAACACCGAGATTGCCGCCATCCCAGCAGTCGAGGTGCGCAGGATCTCGCTACCCAAACGAACCCTGATGGCTCCGGCCTCTTCGAGCGTCGTCAACTCGGCATCCGAGATGCCGCCCTCCGGACCGACGACAATCGCCACGCGGCCCTCGGTTGGTAGGGTCACGGTGGACAGGGCTTGAGCTGCAGTTGGGTCCAACACCAGCACAGCGGAAAAGTCACGAACTAGGCCAGCAAGCTGTTTAGTGGCCACTGGCTCTGCGACCTCAGGCGTGAACGCTCTCAATGCCTGTTTCGCCGCCTCGGTGACAATGGTTTTCCAGCGTTCTAAACCCTTAGCGACCTTTGGCCCATCCCAGCGCGAAATCGAGCGATCTGCCTGCCAAGGAATAACCCCGCTTACACCCAACTCTGTCGCCGCCTGAATGGCCAGCTCGTCGCGATCCCCCTTGGCCAGAGCCTGAACCAGCGTCAACTGTGGTTCTGGCAATTCCTCGACAATCACCTCGGCTACTCGGACCGCGAGTTGGCTCGGCAGGACGCTGTCGACCGTGCCGACAACCCGCAGGCCACGACCATTCGCAAGCTGAATACCTTCACCGATGCGCATTCTGCGAACGGTCGCAGCATGCTTGGCCTCGGAGCCACTTACGGTCACAACCGAGCCGACCTCAGGCATGGAAGTGGCGTCGAAGGTAAACAGCGGTAAAACCATTAGCGGCGCTTGTCCTTGCCGAAGAATCCGGTCTTGTGTCGCTTCAGCTCAATCTTGTCTGCGCTCCTCAACTCGGCCAGCTGACGGAAAAGCTCCTTTTGCTTTCCGTCCAGTTTGACCGGGGTGACCACCTGAATTGTCACGATGAGGTCGCCTCGCCCACTGCCGCGGAGATGAGTGACGCCCTTGCCCTTCACGGTGATCGTCTCACCGGTTTGGATACCTGGTTCCAGCGAAAGGTCTAGAGTTCCGTCGAATGATTCAATCTGAGTGTGGCGGCCTAGCACCGCGTCGTGCAGCGGAACCTCAAGCGTGCAAGTGAGGTCATCACCCTGGCGGCCGTAAACATCATCAGACTTCACCTGGACGTCTACATATAGGTCACCATTTGGCCCGCCGGCGAATCCCACTTCACCCTGCCCAGCCAACTGCAGTCTGAGTCCGTCCTCGACTCCACCCGGAATGTTCAGATCAAGGTTGCGACGAGCTCGGACCCGGCCCTGTCCCCGACAGTCGATGCATGGATCAGGAATGACCTGACCGTAACCACGACAGGCGTTACAAGGCTGGCTGGTAACTATGTTGCCCAAAAGCGATCGAACTTCACGCTGCACCGAGCCAGAACCACGACAAATGTCACACACCTGAGCCGAGGTTCCGGGACGACAGGTAGTGCCGTTACAAGTGGTGCAGAGCACTGCCGTGTCAATCTCGATGGTTTTCTGAACACCGAAAACCACTTCACGCAGGGTCAGTTCGACTCGAAGCAGTGCGTCTTGGCCACGCTCGGCGCGCGATCTTGGGCCACGCTGGCCCCCGCCACCGAAGAACGTGTCAAAGATGTCACCGAAGCCAAAGTTTCCACCCGGGAAGCCTCCACCGAAACCGCCCTGGCCACCCATGTCGTAGTTGCGACGCTGGTCATCATCGGAGAGAACCTCATAGGCGTGGGTAACCAGTTTGAATCGCTCTTGAGCATCCTCGGAAGGATTTACGTCAGGGTGCAGCTCTCGGGCCAGCTTGCGATAAGCCTTCTTGATTTGATCGCTGGTTGCGTCCTTCGGGACTCCCAGAACCTCATAATGATCAGCCAAAATCTATTCCTAGCCCTCTAGCAGCTTCGAAAGGTATCGCGCAACCGCCCGTACCGAAGCAATGTTTGTTGAATAATCCATGCGGGTTGGGCCTAGCACGCCAAGTCGAGCAGAGTCATTACCCTCGCTCTGATAACCCGATACCACCACGGCGGTATTTCCAAAGCCTTCGAGCAGATTCTCTGATCCGATGCCCACCGAGACGCCATTTTGCTCGGCCCCAAGTTCCGACATCAGCTTCAGCAAGACAACTTGCTGCTCCACCGCGTCCAGGAGCCCGGAAAAGTCTGCGCCTAGTTCGTCACCGCGGCGAGCGAGGTTAGCTGCCCCGGCAACCAGGAGCTTTTCACTCCGGTTAGCGTCGACAAGTTCGACAAGGTTTCCCATGAAGTCGAGGGCGAAGCGGCGGCGTTCTGGCGCAAACTCCAACTCGAAGTCATTTAGCTTTACCTGAACGCTAGCTAGATTCTCGCCCACGAGGAGCGTGTTTAGCTTGGCTCGCATCTCTCCCAAAAGGACCTGGTCCAGCTGGAAGCCGAAGTCGATTACGTGCTGCTCGATTCGGTTGGCATCGGTGAT
>JBEGRP010000107.1:0-3987 GCA_041180345.1 Actinomycetota bacterium
TTTAGGTCGCGGAAGAAGAAGCCGTCGCAGGTGGCGCACCATGAGACGCCGTAGCCCGAGAGCTCCTTTTCGCGCGGGATGCCCAGCTCGCGGTAAGCGGCACCGGTCGCCAGAATCACGGTCTTGGCCTCGAAGGTTTCGCCCAGACCGGTCTTCACGATCTTCACGTCACCGGATAGGTCCACCGAGACAACGTCGTCGTAGACGACCTCGGTGCCAAACTTTTCGGCCTGCTCCTGGAAGTTGGCCATCAGGCCAGGGCCCATGATGCCCTCTGGGAAGCCTGGGAAGTTCTCCACCTCGGTGGTCTTCATCAGTTCGCCACCGACCTCAACGCTCGAGGCGATCAGCATCGGCTTCAGGCCCGCGCGGGCGGTGTAGATGGCGGCGGTGAATCCGGCAGGACCGGAACCAACGATGATGACGTCGCGCAAGGCAAAACTCCTCAGGAAAAAGCGGGGAAATCACCCCAGATTGAGCCAATAGACCCAAACAAATGTTATCGCTTGAAGATTCCGGCCAGCCGCTTTGTTACCGGCTGCACGGTTGCCTTCAGGAAGTCGAATTCGGGGGTGCGCATCGCCCAAAGGGTAAGCACGAATCCAACCAAAATGACCACGCCGACAATCGCAGCGGTGATCACCGCGCCTGCCACAGACTGCAGCGCGAATGCGGCGGCCCCGGTGCCACCCATCAGGGTTAGGGCCAGCCAACCCAAAAGGCCACCGAGAATGGCCGCAATACCGAAGCGCAGGATCGAGGTGACGAGACCGTGATCGAAGCGGCCAATTCGGGCACGCAAAATCACGAAGTACAGGATTCCGGAGATAAGCACAGTCGCGCTGGTGAGGTAGGCGAGGGCTGCAACTCGGTGGATTGGGGCAACGGCAACCTGAATGGTCAGGGCACCGACGATGTACAACGCTGACTGCACGACGGTGATCCAGAACGGAGTGCGGGTGTCCTCCAGCGAATAGAAGGCCTTCTGCATGAAGAAGCCCAGGCTGAATGGAGCGAGGCCCACCAGGAACGCCACCAGAACTGCGGCGAGCGCCGCGGTGCCGGGGTATTCCCCGACGAAGACTCGGCTGATCGGGTAGGCCAAGACGATCAGCGCGCTAGTGGCCAAGAGGCTGATGAGGGCCACCACCCGCATGCCATCGCGCAGGTCGGTTTTGACGTCTTCCATTCGGCCATCGTTGGCGTGGGTCGCGATGCGCGTGAAATAGACGGTTGCCAGCGACACCGTGCCCACCGAGTGCGGCAGCATGAAGATCAGCCAGGCGATTCCAGAGGCGGCCACCGAGGCAACGCTGGTGCCGGTTCGACCCTCCACCGCCGAGGAAGCCACCGAGGACTGGAAGATGCCCGCGATCTGAGTCACCAGCACCATGGCCAGCGTCCAGGAACCGGCCTTGAGGGCGGGGGCGAGGCCAAAGCCACGCCACTGGAAGTTGGGCTTGAAATGAAGCCCGATGCGACGCCAAGCGAAGAACAGAATGATGGCCTGGCTTGCGACACCGAGGGTGGCCGAGAGCGCCAGCAGCGTCACTTGGCCATAGCCCCACTGCGCAACCGTGGTCTTGCCGGTTGGGTCGAGCCCGAAGATCAAGATGTAGGCGATCATGCCGGCCAGAGAAACCACGTTGTTCAACACCGGTGCCCACATGTAGGGGCCGAACGCGCTGCGGGCGTTGAGGACTTCTCCCAGCATTGAGTAGAGGCCGTAGAAGAAGAGCTGCGGGAGGCACCAGTAGGCAAAAGCCGTGGCTAGCGCCAGGTGCGAGGCCGACCAACCCGAGGTGTAGATGCTGACCAGCAGCGGTGCCGCGATGGTGGCCAAAGCCGCGATTCCTCCGAAGATCACGATGGCCAGGGTCATCAGGCGGTTGATGTAACCGGCGCCACCGTCGGCGTGAGCACGTGCCTTGACCAACTGCGGAACCAGAATGGCGTTCAGCACTCCACCGGCCACAATCGCCCAGACGTTATTGGGAAGCTGATTGGCAACGCCGAAGGCATCGGCGGCGTTGGTGGTGACACCGATCATTGCCGCGAGCAATACCGCGCGGGCAAAACCCAGGGCACGACTGACCACGGTACCGCTGGCCATGATCAGGCTGGACTTGGCGACGCTCACCTAAGCCGCCTCGCTGGCCCGACGACGCTTGGTTATGGTGCGAACCACACCGGCAACGCCCAGACCCGCCACCAGAATCACGAATCCGCCGATCAGGCTCTCCTCGATCTCGGCATTGATGGTCATCTGCAAATCAACCGGGTCACCGAGTGGAATACCCGAAAAAGTGGTCAGCCAGGCCTGCATCACCACGTCGCCGTCGGCAATCGCGGTGACCGGTACCTGCGCTACGTAGGTGGTGTTGGCGGGAACAGTTACCTCAATCGCCGCCGGAATCAGCGCGCTCAGGTTATTCGGTGCCACGTGAACCTGCACCCGGATGTTCACCGGGAAGTCGTTCTGGATGGAAACCGGAAGCTTGCTACTGCGACTGACCAGGTGAATCACCGAGCCGGGAACGATCTTCACCGCAAACGGCGGGAGAGTTGGGTCGGCGGCAGGGGTCAGGCCAGTTGTGCCAGTCGTGCCGGTTGTGCTTGTCGCTGTGCTCGGTGCGGAGGCGCTCGCCGGAGAGGACGCCATCGCGATACTCAGCAGGCCGGCAGCCAGAGTCGCGGCAAGCCCCCGAAGCCACGGCTTCACTGCTGGGTCTCCACCCACTCGATGACGGCGCGGGCGATGCGACGCTCATTCTCGTGAGCCAGAGTGGTGACCAGGTGCTCCAACTCGAACCAGCGGGCCTCGACGGCCTCGTGATCCGGGTCTAGCTCCACGGTCAGGTCGCCACCGACGTGACGGAAGAGATAGTGGTGGACAGTCTTGGCAATCAGCTTGGGACCGGCCGAAAACTCGTAGTTGATGGAGCCCAGTTCGCCGAGAATCTCAACCTCTAGGCCAGTTTCTTCGTAGACCTCGCGGACCGCGGCCTGCTCGCGGGTTTCTTCGCCCTCGAGGTGGCCCTTCGGCACGCACCAGTCGATTCGACCCGAGCGCGAAAG
Organism: Actinomycetota bacterium; assembly: GCA_041180345.1. Classification (GTDB taxonomy): domain Bacteria; phylum Actinomycetota; class Actinomycetes; order Actinomycetales; family Microbacteriaceae; genus Rhodoluna. The sequence continues at coordinate 3,079 of JBEGRP010000107.1, forward strand.
CCGGCCAATGAGTGCCACTCGGTTGCTGCCGTCCGCAGAAAGGACGAACCCGCCAGCCGAAGTTTCCTCGACCCGACGGCGCGGGCGTGCAAACTTGCGGTCACTCATGGCATTAAGACTAGACGCTAGACCCTGTGACAAACTGAATGCGATGAATAGTGTGGCTGAAGCGCTCAAAAACCTAGAAGAACTCACCTCGGGTGAGCTCTTTTTGCGTTTGGGTCGCTTGTTCAGCGAAGCCGGACACGAACTGGCGCTGGTGGGCGGCCCGGTGCGCGATGCGTTCCTCGGTCGCAAGTCACCGGATCTTGACTTCACCACCTCGGCGCTGCCGGACCAGACCATCGCCATTCTGAAGGGCAACGTCGACGCCTGGTGGGATATCGGCAAGGAGTTCGGCACCATCGGCGCCCGCATCGGTGACGACACCGTGGAGATCACCACCTACCGGGCCGACGAATACGACGAAGACAGCCGCAAGCCGCTGGTTGCATTCGGCAAGAGCCTGGAGGCGGACCTTTTCCGCCGCGACTTCACCGTGAATGCGATGGCGCTGCGCCTGCCCGAAAAGGTTTTTGTGGACCCCACCGAGGGCCTGCGCGACCTGCTGGACGGTGTCCTGAAGACCCCGATCGACCCCGAGATTTCCTTTGGCGATGACCCGCTGCGCATGATGCGCGGTGCCCGATTCGCCAGTCAACTGGGCTTCGAGATCGAACCGAAGACCTTCGAGGCGATGACCGCGATGACCGATCGCCTCGCGATTGTCAGCGCTGAGCGCGTGAACGTGGAGTTGACCAAGCTGATGCTCGGTGCCCATCCCCGCAAGGGACTGACCGCACTGGTGGATAGCGGCCTGGCGCAGGTTGTGCTTCCCGAGCTTCCGGCCTTGCGCCTGGAGAGCGACGA
>JBEGRP010000108.1:0-3923 GCA_041180345.1 Actinomycetota bacterium
CTGAATCTTTCCGGCGTCAACCAGTACGCCAGCGAAGAACAGGTCACCAGCATCAACCAGTTCAGCGACGTCAAGCCCACGGATTGGGCCTATGAGGCGCTCTCCAGGCTGATCGAACGCTACGGCTGTGTGGCCGGCTACCCCGATGGCACCTACCGGGGCCAGCGCTACATGACCCGCTACGAGGCGGCCGCTCTCCTCAACGCCTGTCTCGATCGCATCACCGAAATCACCGATGAGCTCAAGAAGCTCATGAAGGAAGTCGAGAAGGAGCTCGCCGTGATCCGCGGCCGGGTGGACGGCCTCGAAGCCCGCGTGGGTGAGCTGGAAGCCACTCAGTTTTCCACCACCACCAAGCTCAAGGGTGTCGCCACTTTTGTCATCGGTGCCAACAGCTTCAGCGGCAGTGCCGAGCCCGGTTTGATTGACGCTGGCGTCCTTGCCGCCATTGGTGGAATCCCCTTCACCGGTAGCACCAGCAAATACTCCGATACCGCTCGGGCCCTGGATGGCGCAACCTCCTTCGCCTACGACCTGAGCCTCTATCTCGACACCAGCTTCACCGGCAAAGACCTGCTGCGCACCCGCCTGCGGGCCGGCAACTTTGGCAACTCCCCCTGGAGCGGAACCAACAATCCCGTTGGCCTCAACGCCATGGAGATTGCTTTTGAAGAAGGTTGCGGTGCCGGCACGGATTGCGGTGACGTGGTGGCCGTCAATCGCTTGTTCTACCAATTCCCCATCGGCAGCAGCTTCACCGCCACCATCGGTGGCCGCGTCCGTCAGGACGACATGCTCGCCCTGTGGCCCAGCGCCTACCCCGCTGACACCGTTCTCGACGTCTTCACCTACGCCGGTGCACCTGGTGCTTACAACCTCACCCTCGGTGCTGGTGGTGGCTTGTGGTGGAAGAGCGGTGGTTTCAGCGTGAGCGCAAACTATGTTTCCGCGAATGGAGACGGCAGTTCTCCTGGTGTGGACATCCCCGGTGTGCTTGATGATGTTTGCGGCCCCAACAGTGGTGGCATTGGCAACGGTTGTTCCCAATCCACTTTCACCGGTCAGATTGGCTACGGCACCAGCAACTTTGGCTTGGCTGTGGCCTACAGCTATGCCCAAAATGGAGCTGGTCTGTACGGCGGCAATGGCACACCACTTGCCGTAGCTGCTTCATCGTTCGCCGATAACACCAATTCCGTCGGCGTGAGCGGCTACTGGACCCCATTCGGCGGCGGCATCTTCCCCTCCATCAGCGCTGGTTGGGGCATCAGCGGTTACAACAGCGAAGGTGGTGGCGAAATCAGTCAGTTGATCGATGGAGCCCAAAGCCAATCTTGGTATGTCGGTCTGCAATGGGCTGATGTGTTCTGGAAAGGCAATGCTTTTGGTATGGCTGTGGGTCAACCCACCTTCATCACCAAGGCGGGTGACGACTTCGTAACCAATGATGGTTCCACTCTTGATACCCCCAATGACGGCAACTACGCCTGGGAATGGTGGTACAAGTTCCAAGTCACCGACAACATCAGTGTGACCCCCGCCCTCTACTACCTGAGTGCACCGTTGGGTCAGCTTCAAAAGAACGACAACGATTCGTTCAGCAACTTCGGCGGCCTTGTAAAGACCACCTTCAAGTTCTGATCTCCAGGCAGCATTGCTCGCTGCCAACCAAATCGCCGGCTGCCCTGCAGCCGGCTTTTTTATGGTTCACGCTAATAGAGTTGCCCCACCTCAATCAGAGATGGGGAGAGAGGATTTCATGAGAATTTTCCAACCACTGTTTCTTATTCCAGCGGGCCTCAGTTTGATTTGCCCCTTGGCGGCTCAATCCGCTGAACCGGATCTTTCCGGTGTGAATCAATACGCCAGCCAGGATCGGCTCTGGCAGGGCGAGCCGCTCTCCAGCATCAACGAGTTAAGCGACGTCAAACCCGGCGATTGGACCTACCAGGCGCTCACCAATCTCAGCCAGCGCTATGGCTGTGCGGCTGGCTCTCCCAATGGCACGCTCGGAAGTGAGCAAGCCATGACCCGAATTGAGGCTGCGGCTCACCTCTATGTCTGTCTGGAACGCATCAGCGCAGTCACCGATGAACTCAAGAGGCTGCTCAAAGAATTCGAGAAGGAGCTCGCCGTGATTCGCGGCCGGGTGGATGGGCTGGAGGCCCGGGTTGGGGAGCTGGATGCCACTCAGTTTTCTGCAACCACCAAGCTCAGGGGTGTGGCGACCTTTGTGATCGGAGCCAACAGCTTCGCCGGCGATGCCCAACCCAATTTGTTTGATGCCCTGATCCTCTTGGCGATTGGAGGCACGCCCTTCACTCCTGGCACCCTCGCTTATGCCAACACCGCACGCTCGCTCGATGGGGGCACCTCCTTTGCCTACGACCTGAGCTTCTATCTCGACACCAGCTTCACCGGGAAGGATCTGCTTCGCACCCGTCTGCGGGCTGGCAACTTCGGGGACTCCCCCTGGTTTGGCACCAACAATCCCATTGGCCTCAACGCCTTGGAGATTGCCTTTGAAGAACTCTGCGGCATCAGCAGCGATTGTGGCGATGTGCTGGCGGTGAATCGTCTGTTTTACCAGTTCCCGATTGGCAAACGCTTCACGGCCACCGTTGGGGGCCGTGTCCGCCAGGACGACATGTTGGCCTTCTGGCCGAGCGCCTACCCAGCTGACACGCTTCTCGACGTCTTCACCTATGCCGGTGCCCCTGGTGCATATAACCGGAGCCTCGGGGCTGGAGGTGGTTTGTGGTGGAAGAACGGTGGCTTCAGCATCAGCGCCAACTATGTGTCTCTCAATGGCGATATAGGTTCGCCAGGTTTCAACACCACCCCTGGCCCCGGCGGTATCCCGCCCAGTTTTGAGGTCTGCGGTGGCGGGATCGGAACCAGCTGCTCCCAGTCCACCTTCACGGGCCAGATCGCCTATGGAGGAAACAACTTCGGCTTGGCTGTGGCCTACAGCTACGCCCAAGGTGGGGCCGGCCTGTACGGCGGCAATGGCACGCCACTGGCTGTCGCGGCTTCGTCTTTTGCCGACAACACCAACTCGGTGGGTGTGAGTGGCTACTGGTCGCCCTTTTCTTCGGGCTTGCTCCCCTCCATCAGCGCTGGCTGGGGGATCAGTGGCTACAGGCTGACAAAGGTGACGGAAGGGTTCTTCTCCGACTCCTGGATCGATGGGGCCCGCAGTCAATCCTGGTATGTGGGCCTTCAATGGTCTGATGTGCTTGGCAAAGGGAATGCCTTGGGCATGGCGGTCGGTCAGCCCACTTTCATCACCAAATTGGAAAACGGCACGCCGAACAACTTCCTTCTAGAGGCCAATTCCGAGCAACTAACGAGCAAAACTCCTAACGATGGCAACTTTGCCTGGGAATGGTGGCTCAAGTTGCAAGTCACCGACAACATCAGTGTCACACCTGCCCTTTACTACCTGAGCGCTCCTTTGGGTCAGCTCCAGAGAGAGAGCAGCGACAGCCTTAGCAATTTCGGCGGCCTTTTGAAGACCACCTTCCGATTTTAATCGGGTCTAGCTTGGATCACGTAAGACTTAATCCTGGGCAGCAGGCAAGACCTTCTTGCTTGCATTTCGCCCTCCAGTGCTGCGGGAATAACAGGCGATGTGTGCCGTGCTACTTGAGAAAGTAGTCCTCAAACCTGAACGGTTTTGTTTTTTTCTTTAAAGTCTCCTAGTTTCCCATCTGGGGAATCCTCTGTTTTGGTGTGAGGACCAAATGAAACTCTTCCAGCAACTGCTGGTGGCGCCTGCGGCCCTGGGCCTGTTGGCACCCTTCGCGGCCAATGCCGCCGATCTGAATCTTTCCGGCGTCAACCAGTACGCCAGCGAAGAACAGGTCACCAGCATCAACCAGTTCAGCGACGTCAAGCCCACGGATTGGGCCTATGAGGCG
>JBEGRP010000109.1:0-3874 GCA_041180345.1 Actinomycetota bacterium
CGGCATCGGTGTTCAGGACCTCGAGCCATTCCCCGTCACGTGGGAACCCAACGCGGAAGAAACCGTGCGGCTGACCAGCGAAGTTCACGACCACGACTAGAGGTTCTCCGGCATCGTCGTAGCGGACAAACGAGACACTGTTTTGATCGGCGTTTCCGCCATCAAGCCACTGGAACCCGCCATTGTCATGGTCGCGCTGCCAGAGAGCCGGAGTCTCGTTGTAGATACGGTTCAGCTGCGCGACTAGCGAGTGAATGGCTTGGTGCGCAGGCTGCTCCAGGATCCACCAGTCCAGACCGCGCTCGGAAGACCACTCACTGAGTTGTCCGAACTCGGAACCCATGAACAGCAGCTTCTTACCCGGGTGTGCCCACATGTAAGCCAAGAAGGCGCGCAAGTTGGCCAATTGCTGCCAGCGATCTCCAGGCATCTTGGCTAGCAGCGAACCCTTGCCGTGAACGACCTCGTCGTGGCTGATCGGCAACACAAACTTCTCGTCGTAGGCGTAGAGCATGCTGAAGGTCAGTTCGCCATGGTGGTAGCGGCGATACATTGGGTCTTTCTCGATGTATTGCAGAGTGTCATGCATCCATCCCATGTTCCACTTGAAGCCGTAACCCAAGCCGCCGCCGTCGGTTGGCGCACTTACGCCGCCCCATGACGTGCTCTCTTCCGCAATCATCATGATTCCCGGGTTGCGACGGTAAACCGTGGCATTGGTCTCCTGCATGAACTTAATGGCGTCGAGGTTCTCGCGGCCACCGTATTGGTTAGGAACCCACTCATCGGCTTTGCGGGAGTAGTCCAGATAGAGCATGGAAGCCACGGCATCGACTCGCAAACCGTCGATGTGGAATTCCTCGATCCAGTAGCTGGCGTTCGCCACCAGGAAGTTGCGTACCTCGTGACGCCCAAAGTTGAAGATGAAGGTTCCCCAGTCCGGGTGCTCGCCCTGACGAGGGTCATCATGCTCGTACAGAGGCACGCCATCGAATCGACCCAGCGCCCATTCATCCTTGGGGAAGTGCGCAGGAACCCAGTCAAGAATCACTCCGATTCCTGCCTGGTGGAGTTGGTCTACCAGGTACCTGAAGTCATCCGGGCTGCCGAGGCGGCTGGTCGGGGCATAGTAACCGGTGACCTGGTAACCCCACGATGGCGCGTAGGGGTGTTCCGACACTGGCATGAACTCCACGTGGGTGAAGCCCAGGTGCTGGACGTAGGGGATGAGCTCGTCTGCCAGGGTTCGGTAGGTGAGGCCTGGTCGCCAAGATCCGGCGTGCACCTCGTAGATGCTCATCGGAGTCTTCAAAGCGTCGCGCTTTTCTCGAGCCTTAATCCACTTGGAGTCTTCCCACTTGTAGTTGCTCTCGGTGATGATCGAAGCAGTCGCGGGGGGAACTTCGGTGGCCCGAGCCAGCGGGTCAATCTTGGTGATCCAGTGACCGTCCTTGGTCAGAATCTCGTACTTGTATTTGGTGCCCACGCCAATCCCCGGAATGAACAGCTCCCAGACGCCGCTGGATCCCATGACTCGCATTGAGTGGCCGGTGCCATTCCAGTGGTTAAAGTCGCCCACCACACGAACAGCCTGCGCGTTTGGCGCCCAGACTGCAAACTTGGTTCCAGCTGACTTACCCAACTTGGTCTTCATTTCGATGACGTGCGAACCGAGCGCCTGCCAGAGTTCCTCGTGGCGACCCTCTGCGATGAGGTGCAGATCCAGGTCTCCCAGCGTTGGTGCGTAATGGTAAGGGTCATCGGTTTCCCAGACATTGCCGTCTTCGTAGGTTGCCGAAATTCGGTAGTCAGGAATCTTGGTGCCTGAGATAGTTCCCTGCCAGATGCCGTTTTCCAAATGGGAAAGTTCGAGTGCGACTCCACCCTCTAGGTTGGCGGTGACCGACACGGCAAGTGGCTTTAGGGTGCGGATTACCACTCCGCCCGAGACCAGGTGTGCGCCAAGAATGCTGTGAGGATCGTGGTGTGAACCCACGCTGACTCGCCACATGATGTGGCTGTCGATGCTCGGTACCTCGACTGCTGTGGTCTTCTTTGCCATGGTTTGCCTATCGGTTGTTGTGCCTAATGGTTTGTGAACCAAGTCGGTTTAGTGCTCGATGCGAAGAATATGTGCGGGTTCCTGGAAGGAGTCCAGTTTCACGTAGTTGTGTTCGCTCCACTGGAAGGAGGACGCGGTGATCAGGTCTGTAACTCGGAAGAGGGAACCCGGAGTAAGTCCAAGTTTGGTCAGATCCAAGTGCACAGTGGTCTCGCGAATAGCGTGTGGGTCGGTATTAGCCACCACGATGATTGTGTTTGCCTTGCCGGTGGGGGATTGCGCTGCGGTGACGTGCTTACTGAAGCAAAGGATCGCGGAGTCGTCGCTGCTGTGAACCTGAAGATTTCGCAGCTGATGAAGCGCCGGGTTCTCCTTGCGAATCTGATTCAGGCGGCTGATGTACGGGGCGATGCTCTTACCCTCAGCCTCGGCAGCCTCCCAGTCGCGCGGCTTGTACTCGTACTTCTCCGAGTTGATGTGTTCCTCGGCACCGGGGCGGGCCACCGATTCAATGAGTTCGTATCCGGCGTAGAGTCCCCAGTTGGGAGTCGCGGTGGCTGCAATCGCGGCGCGCACCTTGTGGCCAGCTCGGCCTCCGAACTGCAGATACTCGGTCAGGATATCCGGCGTTGAAACCCAGAAATTTGGACGGAAGAAGTTAGCGCTCGAGTGGGCTACTTCGTTTAGGTATTGCTCAAGCTCCCACTTGCTATTGCGCCAGGTGTAGTAGGTGTAGGACTGTTGGAATCCGACCTTGCCAAGAGTGTGCATCATTGCTGGGCGAGTGAATGCCTCCGCTAGGAAGATCACCTCTGGATGCTTCTGGTTGACCTGCCCGATTAGCCATTCCCAGAAAGCAACTGGCTTGGTGTGCGGGTTGTCTACCCGGAAGACCTTGACACCCTTAGAAATCCAGAGTTCGACCACGCGCAGAACCTCGTTGTAAATGCCCTCGGGGTCATTGTCGAAGTTGATCGGATAGATGTCCTGGTATTTCTTCGGGGGGTTCTCGGCGTATGCAATGGTGCCATCTGCGCGAGTGGTGAACCACTCGGGGTGTTCCTTGACCCAAGGGTGATCCGGGGAGGCTTGCAATGCAAGGTCCAGGGCAATCTCGAGGCCCAGCTTGTTGGCCTGCTTCACGAAGGCCTCAAAGTCTGCCATGGTTCCAAGGTCCGGATGCACGGTGTCGTGGCCACCCGCGGTGTTGCCGATTGCCCAAGGTGAGCCCGGATCTTGCTCTCCGACCACCAGAGTGTTGTTTGGGCCCTTACGGTGAGCGGTACCAATCGGGTGGATTGGTGGCATGTAGAGGATGTCGAAACCCATGTCTTTGACGGCAGGTAGGCGCTTGGCGGCGGTCTTAAAGTTGCCACTGGTCCAAACGCCGGTCTCAGCGTTGAAATGCGCTCCCTCGGAACGTGGGAAAAATTCGTACCAGGCACCGAAGCCTGCCAGCTTGCGCTCCGAACTAATCTGATACTCCTTGCTGAGGGTTATCAGGGAGCGAATTGGTTCATCCGTAACTGCCTTGATTACCTCGGGTGCCTCGGCTAGCCCAAGCCTGTCAACGGCGTCAACGGCGGTATCGGCAAGCAGCCCAGCTATTTTGCTGAGCAGAGCTGCGCTGTTCTTACTACGTCCTTTTTCGGACGCGGCTCGGTTGAAAAGGTTGGCGCCTTCGAGCATCATCAGCTCGGTGTCGATGCCGGCTTTGACCTTGATCTCGGCGTTGTGGTGCCAAGTCTCGAAGTCGTCTGCGAATGCCCGAACCACGAAGGTGTAAACACCTTGTTCGAGCGTCTGGGCCTC
>JBEGRP010000110.1:0-3858 GCA_041180345.1 Actinomycetota bacterium
GTTGACGACTTCAAGGGCGGTCGTTGATGTACGAGGGAGTCGTACAAGAACTCATCGATGAACTAGGTCGCCTGCCGGGAGTGGGCCCAAAGTCGGCCCAGCGAATCGCGTTCTATCTGCTGCAGGCAGATGCGGAACAGCCCAAGAAATTGGCGCAAATCCTGCTCGAGGTAAAAGAGCGCGTCCGCTTCTGTGAGGTTTGCTTCAACGTCACCGAGGAAGTCCGCTGTAACATCTGCCGCGATGCCCGACGCAACCAGACCGTGATCTGTGTGGTCGAGGAATCCAAGGACGTTCAAGCGATTGAGCGAACCCGCGAATTCCGCGGCCTGTATCACGTCCTCGGGGGAGCCATTAGCCCCATCGAGGGCATTGGCCCAGACAACCTCCGCATCAAGGAATTGATGGCTCGACTGGGCAATCCAGACATCCAAGAAGTGATCATCGCCACCGACCCAAACCTCGAGGGTGAAGCTACCGCCACCTATCTGAGTCGCATGCTTTCACCTCTGGGTATGACCATCAGTCGACTCGCCAGTGGCCTCCCGGTTGGAGGAGACCTCGAGTACGCGGACGAGGTCACTCTGGGTCGCGCCTTTGAGGGTCGCCGGGTCGTCAAGTAGGTCGTAAAACCGACCGTTTTCGGCTAGACTTTAAAGCCGTTGCCTGTGAATGATCCAGGCGGAAATCCCTTTATTTTCAAGGAGCAAAGCGTTGGCTCTTATCGTGCAGAAGTTTGGTGGCTCGTCCGTCGGAGACGCCGCCAAGATTAAGCACGTTGCCCGTCGAGTCATCGAGACTCAGAAGGCCGGCAACCAGGTAGTTGTAGTCGTCTCGGCGATGGGTGACACCACCGACGAATTGATCGACCTGGCTCAGTCGGTGTCGACCGACCCTTACGCTGCTCCTCGCGAAATGGACATGCTGCTCACCTCAGGTGAGCGCATCTCGATGGCGTTGTTGGCGATTGCAATCAACTCGATGGGTGCTAGCAGTCGTTCGTTCACCGGTTCACAGGCCGGCATCATGACCAGCTCCAAGCACGGTGACGCTCGCATCAGCGAGGTGACCCCAGACCGCATTCGCGAGGCCATCGACGCCGGCGACATCGCGATCGTCGCTGGCTTCCAGGGCTTCAACAAAGACAGCAAGGACATCACCACGCTGGGTCGTGGTGGATCGGACACCACCGCTGTGGCTTTGGCCGCCGCGCTTGACGCCGATGTCTGTGAGATTTACTCCGACGTGGACGGTGTATACACCGCCGACCCACGAATGATTCCGGCAGCCCACAAGTTAGATGCCATCGACATCGAGTCGATGCTCGAACTCGCTGCAGCCGGCGCAAAGATCCTCCACATCCGTGCAGTGGAATACGCTCGCCGTCACAACGTTGACCTGCGAGTGCGCTCCACTTTCAGCACCGATCCAGGAACCATCGTCTACTCCACCAAACCCGAAGGAACCAACATGGAAGAGCCAGTAGTCTCCGGCGTTGCCGCCGACAAGGGTCAAGCCAAGATCACCGTCATCGGTATCCCTGACGAGCCAGGTAAGGCCGCGGAGCTGTTCAAGGTTGTTGCCGAGGCCGATGCCAACATCGACATGATTGTGCAGAACAACCCAACTGGTTCGGACATCACCGACCGCGTTGCGGACATCTCGTTCACTTTGCCACTGGGTGACCTGGGTCGAGTTGCAGGCGCAATCGACGCCGCCAAGTCGACCATTGGCTTCCGCGAGCTGGAGCAGGACGCCGACATCGGCAAACTATCGGTGGTCGGTGCCGGAATGCGCACCCACTCGGGCGTTAGCGCAACCCTGTTCAAGGCACTCTCGGAAGCCTCAATCAACATCGAAATGATCTCGACCTCCGAGATCCGCATCTCGGTGGTTACCAGCAGCAAGCAGCTGGATGCCGCAGCCCGCGCAGTTCACACCGCTTTTGGTCTGGACAGCGACACCGAGGCCGTCGTCTACGCCGGAACCGGTCGCTAACAAAACTTTCGAAGCTCCAATCGGAGTTTCAACCACCCTGGAAGGAAATCGCATGAGCCGCAAGCCAAACCTCGCCCTCGTCGGTGCCACTGGTGCCGTTGGAACCGTGATGATCGACATTATCAACAACCGCGAGAACATTTGGGGCGAGATTCGTCTTATTGCTAGCCCACGTTCGGCTGGCAAGAAGATCAAGGTTCACGGCGAAGACCTAACCGTTGTTGCGCTGTCGCCAGAAGCATTCGATGGCATCGACATCGCAATGTTCGACGTGCCAGACGAGGTTTCCGAGGTCTGGGCACCGATCGCTGCCGAGCGCGGCGCGGTTGCAGTCGACAATTCGGGTGCCTTCCGCATGAACGACCAGGTGCCACTGGTGGTCCCAGAGGTCAACCCAGAGCAGGCTAAGAACCGCCCGCTGGGAATCATCTCGAACCCTAACTGCACGACCCTGACCATGATGGCCGCAATGGGTGCGCTGCACCACAAGTGGACCCTCAAGGAATTGGTTGTCAGCAGCTACCAGGCCGTCTCGGGTGCCGGTGCCGCTGGCATCGACGAGCTGGCTAAGGAGCTCGCAGTTGTCGGTCAGGACGCCACCCTGGGCACCAAGACCAACGACGTCAAGGCAGCCCTAGCGGCAGCTGGAAACGACCTCAGCGACTCTCCATGGGCACACCCAATCGCGCTGAATGTGATTCCATTCGCCGGTTCGCTCAAGGAAGGTGGCCACTCCAGCGAGGAGCTCAAGGTCCGCAACGAGAGCCGCAAGATTCTAGGCATCAAGGACCTCAAGGTGGCCGCCAGCTGTGTCCGCGTCCCAGTTCAGGTGGCGCACTCGCTGACCGTTCACGCCACTTTCGCCCAGCCGCTAACCGTCGACGAGGTTCGCACGGTGTTGGAGCAGCAGCCGACCGTAAAGGTTGTGGACGACCCAGCCAACGGTCAGTTCCCAACCCCGAACATGGTCGCTGGCCAGGACCCAACCTTTGTTGGTCGCATCCGTCAGGCGCTGGACTTCGACAACAGCATCGAACTCTTCGTCGTGGGTGACAACCTGCGCAAGGGTGCAGCGTTGAACACCTACGAGATCGCCGAGCTGGTCGCCAAGGAGTTCTAGGACTTTTACCCCCGCAACGCCGGTTTACCACTGGTGTTGCGGGGGTTTTTACATTTCGAGGAGTAGCCTAGAGCCATGCGTAAGGTAGTTGTTGCGGGGGCAATGCTGGCCCTGATTCTCGGTGTCACCGGCTGTGCCACCAGCGGGGGTGCCGCGACCACCGAGCCCAGTTCGAATGGGCTTCCGCAAATTGACCCGAGCCTGATTCCAACCGCGGCTCCAGCCTCGGTGATTGACGTCCCAGCCGACAACTTCGTCCAGGCTACCGGTGACTATGTCTTCAAGGTCGGCAACGGCCCTACCTGGTGCACCATCAGTCCGCAGTTCAAGTTGGCCATCTGCGAGCAGTCCGAGGTTGCCACTCAATACGCTCCGATTCCGGTCCCTGCCAGCTGTGACTATTCCTACGGGTACCAGGTGCAGCTCAAGGAAGCCAAGCCGGATGACGGCACCGACGAAGCCTCGTTCCCTTGCATGGGAAGTGCTTTCACCGATCCTTCCGGCGCGCAGATTCTCCAGGACGGGCAGCGAATTAAAGTTGCACCGTTCAACTGCTATGTGGCCGGCGATACCGCTCGCTGCGAAAACAAGGACGGCGCTTACATCGTTCTGGGTCCTAAGGCGTGGGCGTTGGGTCAGGCCAGCTAACCAAACTCTCCCGGCTATGCCTTGGCGGTCAGCGTGACGATTCGGACTTCTGGGCGGCAGGCAAATCTGACCGGGGCATAGATGCTGTGGCC
>JBEGRP010000111.1:0-3852 GCA_041180345.1 Actinomycetota bacterium
ATGCGCTGAGGCGAATCGTGGTGGAGATCAACAGCGTTGCCGAGAGCAGCATGAGAACAGCGACACCTATGGCGGCCAAACTGGCGGCATTCAGAATGCTGAAAATCTGGTCTAGGTAGGAGCGCTGGTCGCGCACCTCTTCAACGCCAGGAACACCGTTGAAACTTTGAGTGATGATCGCGCTCTGGTTCGGGTCTTTTAGCTTCACCCAGTAGGTCTCATTCAATTGGGCGCCGGTCACGTACTTGGCAATCGACTGGCCCTTGAATTGGGCCTGGAAATTTTCGTAAGCCTTCTGGTGATCCTCGAAGTAATAACGCGAGATGTAGGGCTTGAGCAGCTCGCTATTCAGCTTCTCCTTGACCGAAACCTTTACGTCTTCACTAGCCTCACCCTGTGGGCAGGAGGCGCTCGGGCTGGTGTCGGTGCACAGGTACACGGCTACCTGAGCGCGCTCGTACCAGTAGTTCTTCATCTGTCCGATCTGAAACTGCAACAGCAGCGCCGTTCCAACAAAGGTAAGCGAAACCAGAGTCACCAGAACGATGGAAATAACCATCGAGACGTTACGACGAAGGCCCTGAGCGACCTCGCTAAAAATGAACCCGAGGCGCATTAGTTGGCCTCTTCTTCCCAAAGGTTTGGAACTACCGGCGCCTGAGCCGGCTGCTCACTGAAAGCATCGGTCTTGTCCACCGAGACATACCCCGACTCACGAACATCTGAAATGATCTTTCCCTGGCTCAGCACGATGACGCGCTTCTGAAGGCGGTCCACGATGCCACGGTCGTGAGTCGCCATCACCACGGTGGTTCCCGCCGCGTTGATTCGTTCGATCAGTCGCATGATTTCTTCGCTGGTAGCTGGGTCTAAGTTTCCGGTTGGCTCATCGGCCAGCAGAATCGCTGGTTTATTCACGATGGCTCGGGCCAATGCCACACGCTGCTGCTCGCCACCAGAAAGCTCGGTGGGCAGGTTGCCTGCCTTGTGCCCCAACCCGACCATGTCCAAAACATCAGGGACAGCGGTTTCGATGAAGGCTCGGCTCTTGCCGATAACTTCCAAACTGAAGGCCACGTTCTGTGCAACTGTCTTGTTTGGCAGAAGCCTGAAGTCTTGAAACACCATGCCCATTTTGCGACGGAAGTATGGCACCCGTCTGCCGGGGATGCGGCGCAAATTCTCACCCAGAACGAAAACTGAGCCGCGTGAAGGCACATCCTCGCGAAGAATCAAACGCATGAGGGAAGATTTACCGCTACCCGAAGCACCCACCAGAAATACAAAGTCGCCTTTGTCGATTTCCAGGGTGACGTCATCCAAGGCAGGGCGGTTGGCTCCGCGGTAGTGCTTGGTGACGTTTTCGATGCGAATCATGGTGGCTTCAGCCTAACTTTTGCCAGCGTGATTGCTGGGTTGGCACACCGAGCGGGTTAGTTGGACTTGCGCCAGCGGATTCCTGCGGTGATAAATCCATCCAAGTCGCCATCGAAGACGGCGTCAGGGTTGTTCACTTCAAACTCGGTGCGAAGATCTTTCACCATCTGGTACGGGGCAAGTACGTAGGAGCGCATCTGGTCGCCCCAGGATGCAGTAGCGTCACCCGCAAGCTGCTTTTTCTGCGCTTCTTCTTCGCGGCGGCGGAGCTCGAGCAGACGACTCTGAAGCACGCGCATCGCCGAAGCCTTGTTCTGAGGCTGGCTCTTCTCGTTCTGGCAAGAAACAACAATGCCAGTGGGCAAGTGAGTGATTCTTACCGCCGAATCGGTGGTGTTGACCGACTGGCCACCGGGACCCGAGGAACGGAAGACGTCGACACGAATGTCGTTGTCAGGGATGTCGATTGCGTCTGTCTGTTCAATCACTGGGACGACTTCCACAGCTGCGAACGAAGTCTGGCGCTTGCCAGCCGAGTTGAAGGGGCTCATGCGAACCAATCGGTGTGTTCCCGCCTCGACCGACAGATTGCCAAACGCGAATGGCGCATCAACTTCGAAGGTGGCGCTCTTGATGCCAGCACCCTCTGCGTAGGAAATATCCATCACATTCGCCTTGTAACCGTGCTTCTCTGCATAGCGAAGATACATTCGCATCAGCATCTCGGCGAAGTCGGTGGCATCGTCGCCGCCAGCGCCCGCGCGAATGGTTATGACCGCACTGCGCTCGTCGTATTCGCCGTTTAGGAGTGTCTGCACTTCGAGATCAGAGACAACGCGTTCTAGCTCGGCCAGCTCCTTCTTGACCTCGGCTTGGACGCCGGCGTCTTGCTCCGAGTTGGCCATCTCTACCAGAACGCCCATGTCATCTATTCGCGCGATCGCATCTTGGACGCGCTTGAGCTGCGCCTGCTTGTGACTGAGAGCGCTGGTGACTTGCTGAGCTTTCGCTGTGTCATCCCAGAGATTTGGTGCGGCCGCCTGCTCTTCGAGAACGGTGATTTCCGCGCGCAATTTTGGAAGATTGACCACGGTGCTCACGCTCTCCATGGTCTTTCTTAGCGCTTTGATTTCCGCGGAGATGTCTAGGTCAGCCATTTGTTCTAGTTTAACGTCAGCAAGCCGCCTGCCTTTCGAATGGCCCTCAGCGGTTGCCTTAGGCTTAACCTGTGAGTGACTCCGGATTCAGAAAACGAGACCTTGTTGTTCCGGTTTTCATTCCCTCAATCCTCTTTTCCGCCGGTGAAGGCGCAATCATTCCGGTCCTGCCTACCGCAGCACAGCAGCTCGGTGCATCGCTGCCGGTCGCGGGTTTCATCGCGGGTCTGACGATGCTCGGCACGGTCCTCTTTGACATCCCGGCTGCTCGTTTGGTTCGCCGGTTTGGCGAGCGAACTGCGATGCTAGCCGCATCCCTAATCGCAGCCGCCGCTCTGGTTTTGGCCATGTTGGCTCAGAACCTGTGGCAGCTCGGCGCCGGTGCGCTAATTGCCGGTGCCATGATCTCGGCTTTCGGTCTGGCGCGACACTCATACATGGCGGAGCAGGTTCCCCTGCAGCAGCGGGCCAGGGCCCTCTCACTATTGGGCGGAATGTTCCGGGCTGGCGGATTCCTAGGCCCGATGATTGGCGCTGCGATTGTGTTCCAGTTTGGAGTTCCGGCCGTTTATTTGGCAGGTGCAGTGCTTTGCTTAGGTTCCACAATCGTGCTGTTCAGCACGCCCAAGGAAACCGCCCACCGAGAATTGAACCTGCAGCAGTTCACGGCACTGGCAATCGCGAAACGCGAATGGAAGAAACTGGCAACCGTTGGGGCTTCCGCGTCCATTTTGGCTGTGATGCGTACCGTGCGTCAGGTTGGGTTACCGCTTTGGGGAATCTTCATCGGGATGCACCCGGGCACAGTTTCGCTCTTCATCGGAATCGCCGGATTCCTCGATCTATTGCTCTTCTACAGCAGCGGGCAGATCATGGATCGGTGGGGTCGTCGTTGGGCTCTCATTCCCACTTTGATTGGGATGGCAATCGCGCACGTGCTTCTGACCACGGCTCACGACGAAACCTCATTCCTTTGGGTCGCAATTGCGATGAGCCTCGCGAACGCACTAGGTTCCGGAATCATTCTGACCCTTGGAGCCGACCTGGCCCCGGCTGATGCACGTTCCGAATTTCTTGGAGCCTATCGTTGTTAAAAGTTTTTCACATGTCGATCCGGCTTAACCTCAACCGAGGACTTATCTATTAGTTGCTTAAAGATGACTAAGAGGAAGGTGTACTTTATCGTCTGGACTAATTTAGACTTCTCATTTGAAAAAAGTTAGAACGCGTTGTTCTTATTGGGCTGAGAAGTTGATTGAAGTTCTATTTTTTCATTTTTATTTTTGCATGCAGAAAAAGGGGTTTTGGGGTTTTGGGG
>JBEGRP010000112.1:0-5261 GCA_041180345.1 Actinomycetota bacterium
CGGACGTTCTCGCGAACGGTCAGAAATGGAACTAGCCCCAAATCCTGGTGTACGAAAGCGAGTCCCTCTTCGTGAAGCCGACTGGGTTGAACCGGAGTTCCGATCTTGCGCCCGTCCACATAAACCTCACCACCGGAATCTGCCTTGTAAACACCGCTGATTAGCTTGATGAGGGTGGACTTACCGGAGCCGTTTTGCCCCACCAGCGCATGCACTTCTCCTGGTTCCAGCACCAAGTTGGCGTTGGAAAGGACCGTTACCCCAGAGAAAGTGACTGACAGGTTCCGAACCTCTAAGCGGGGAGTGGACACTGGCACCTCCTTTGGTGACGAACTGGGATAGTCCTCCGTATGTTGACATTCAAGCCTGTCACTTGACACTGTGTCAATCGAAAACATTCATAGTCAACCAAACGTTACAAAATAGTGACAAACTCGGCCACTAAAAGAGAATGGGCCTCACCCGAAGGTGAGGCCCAAACCCTTTTACTGCGCGCTAGCGACTACTGCTTCACGATCGCGAGGGTCACGTTGCCAGTGGTGGCGGTGACGCTTGGAGTCAGGTCGGCAGCGGTGGTGACGGTGACCATCACCTGAGTGGCCGACTGAGCCGCGATGCCGTTGGAGCTGTCTGCCGCAATGCTCAGGTAGACCGCGAACTTCTGGGCTCCGGCAACCGGGGCACCTGGCAGCTGCAAGGTGCCGGTGAGGACGCCGTTGACCAGGCTCAGGTTGGTCAGCTGTGGGCCGCGTGGCCCGTGGCCGCCGCGAGGACCCTTTGGTCCATCGCCATCGTTGTCACCGAACACTGGGCGAGCATCTCCGCTGAGCGGTGCCGCCGGTGCGGTTCCAGGAGTCCATGCTCCCTGAGCGCCTGCACCCTTCGGGCCGTCGCCGTCGTGATCACCGCGTGGGCCGTGACCGCCCTTGCCGAAGCCTGGGCCGCGCACATCGCCGGAAGCGCCGAGGGTGAAGTCTGGTCGTGCGTCGCCGCTCTTACCGGAGAAAGTTGGAACCGGTGGGGTAGCCGGAGCAGCGGTGGCATCGGCCGCCAGCGGCGCCACCTTGACAACCAGCAACTTTGCCGCGGTGGCGGCGTCGGTGATGGTGCTAGGGACGTTGGTGACGGTGAAGTTCACGCTGGTGAACTTGCGGGCGTCCTGGGTCGCCCCGAAGGCAACGCCGGTGCCGGTCGCAGTCTTGGCTGCGGCCGAGTTGTTGGTGGAGTGGCTGGAAGACTTAGCCATGGATGGAGCAACCGCGCTCAGGGTGAGAACGGTGGCCAGGCCGATGCTGGCCGCGGTGGTGGTTAGGACTACCGACTTTTTCATGGTGGGTACCTTTCTAGGTTGCGAATGATCCATGCATTCGGATCTCTCGTAACTCGAGGCTATGGCCCAAAACTTACGGAAAACGGCCCTCACAAAATGCTCAAAGGCTCTTCAGGGCACTCTGCCAGCGTCCACACAGGTGACTCTCAGAAAAGGCGAAAACCCCCTCGGTGACTTTAGGGGAGGTAATCATCACCGAAGGGGTATTCAAAAATTGGGGTTCTGGCAGGATCCCCGAAACCAGCCGAAGCTGCTTCCGAAATTCAGAATATTGCCGTGATTAGCGTCCCGGGTCGTTTACTGGGCGTCGTCGCAGGGCTTAAAGGGCAGAGTGAGCTTGGTGATGTTTCTACCATTGACGTAATCGCGGTCCACGGCCAGCGCGGATTCATTTAGGTGTTTGAGGCCAAGACCCAGCTTCGGACCCTCAGTGAATTTCTTGCCATCATCTTCGACCAGGATCTGAATGGCGTCATTTTTTGGTTTCAGAATCTCAATCGAGATGTTCTTTGCCTCGCCGTGTTTGATGGCATTGAAACTGAGCTCGGGCACACACTCCGCAACCAGACTGGCGCTCACCGCATCTTGCTGCGCTCGCCTCAGGATTGCCTTGCTGTGACGGGTTTGGATGGCACAAATCCCCTCCCAGGTGTCCCCCAACTCGGTGAAGACCTGGTTCAGGTCCACCGAGTCGCTCACGCGCTGAAGTTGCTCAAGGCTGTTAAAAATCAGGTCGCTGACATCGTTGATTAGGGGCTCGGGAATATCACCAGACTTGGCGGCATTTTCGAGGCGAATAATTCCGGCACCCACCGCGGTCTGAACCGGTCCGTGAAGTGCCATGGCCAGGGTGCGAGAGCGCTGACGCTGAACCTCGGTCTCGCGCGCAAGGGCCCAGGTCAACTCCTTCTTGGTGTCCAGCAGTTCTTGCTCCACCAAGGCAATTTGGATGAAGAGCGACTTGTTCAACGCAATCATCGCCATCACCACGTTCAGGAACGTCGCAAGAATTAGCATCAGCTTGTTTGGCTGAATTCCACCAGGAATCATGAGTCCAACGGTTACCACCACCAACCCAGACGCAGTGACCGCGGCAACCACCATGACAAGCCAGGTCACAATCCAGCTGTTCTTAATTTTGGAGGCGGCTAGGTCAAAGATTCCCAGCACCGAGATACCGAGCACGATGACTACCAGGCCAACCTTGAAGGCGTTAGCCGTGCCAAAATGCAGTTGCAGATACGGGAATGCCGAGAGCATCAGAAGAATCGGGCTAACCGCTGGCTCGATTGGGCGAATACCTGCAATTCCCTGCACCAGTTGACTCCAACTGACTTTAGCTTCGGCTGGATTCACTGCAGGTAACTCAAAGTCCCGCTCATCGATTTCGCGCGAGAGCGGGCGAACGATATTGGCGATGCCCCCTCGGAGGTTTGAAACGATATTTCCGGGAGTGGAGCGTTCGATGTCGCGAACAAAACGGAGAAGTTGCCCGGTGACTGTGTCGATCAGCCGCTGATGCTCGGCTTCAGATTGTTCGCTCTGCTGTTTTAGCAATGCCAGGAGGCGGGCGTTGTCATTCAACAGGTCGCGCTTTCGTGCCTGCCATTCTCGGTAACCCTGGTCGGAAAGGCCGATGATTCCGTATACGACCACCATTACCTGCACCGAGTTGGCAAGGCGGAAGCCCAGACTGTCCAGGGTGTAGAGGTGGAAGGTATTCGTCATGCTGTAGAGCAGGACTCCTCGAAGTGTTGCCGCCACTGCCAGCACCAGAATCGCCTTGACGATTTGGAACTGCCCTCGATTTACCGGCAGAAGGTATTCGCGGCAGAACTTTACGAACGAGTAGAAGAGCACATGCACGCAGAGGATGATCGAAACGCGCAGCCAGATTGGAACCTGGTGGTTTACCGTATCGTCCAGGAAGTGCAAGAGTAGCTGGTAGACCAGGCCCGAGGTAAAGACCCCAACGCCAGCGAATCGACTGCGACCGAGTAGTCGCATCGCCCCCTTTGCTTCTTTCATCATCTTTCTGGGATGCCTGCCGTCAGGTAGTAGCGTCGAGCAGCTTCGACTCGTTGGTTGACGCCATTGTCGGAACTTATGCCTAGAACGTCAAAAATCTGCGCCAGATAGCGCTCCACCGACTTCACGCTGAGTTCGCTGCGATTAGCGATTTCGGAGTTGGTTAGCCCCTCGGCCAGCAGGCGCAGCACCTGAAGTTGTTTCTTGTTCAGGTCACCGACCCCGGCCTCGGCCGGGAAGTCCTGTCGTATCTCGGAGGCACGATCCGCCAGCACTGCCTCAATCGCATCCAGCAGGTGGTCGGTGTCTGCAACCAGGTCTTTTCTGAGGAAGCCCGTGTTCGCAGGCAACTCACCGAGGTCGTGCATCGAGGACAGCGAATCTTTGAACTTGGTCAGCAGAAGCAGACCAACACCGGGATTGGTTTTGGAAACCGCATTAGCCAGCTGGATACCGTTTGGACCCGGGCCCAGGAACACGTCGATCAGCATGATGTCTGGGTCGAAGTCCTTGGCGATTTTGCGCGCTTCGGCGGCATTGCTTGCCGCGCGAACCTCGAAGCCTGCCGCTTGCATCGAACCGGTGAGCAACGCTGCCATCAGGGCCTCGTCCTCGACCAACAGCAATCTGCGCTGGATGTCACTCATGATTCCTAGGGTAAACCCTAAGTAGGGAAAACCCTAGATAATCAGTGAATATTTACTGGAATGTGACCTACGCCATTTCGGCGTAAGTCTCCTGAATCCAGTCGGCGATGTAACCGGCAACGTATGCCATGTGGTCGATGCTGATGTGCTCGGTGCCGCCCTCAGGCTCATCGAAGATGCGCAGCGTCTTCTTGCTGGCGTTGACCGCCTGGTCGTAGCTCTGCTGTGCGTACTTGACGTTGATCTGACGGTCGTTGGCGCCGTGAGTGATCAGCAGCGGGCAGGTAATCTTGTCGATTACCTCGTTCAGGTGCATGCCCGCGGTCACGTGCATGAAGTCATCGATGTTGTCCACGCCCCAAACCCAGAAGACGTGCTCCCAGTAGTGCGGAACCGGGTTCTCACCCTCGCGCTGGCGACGGCCCACCTGGACCTCGGCCCAGTTGTGATTCGCTCCCCAAGCCACGGCAAGCTTGATGCGCTTCTCCATGGCTGCGCTGCGCGGTGCGTAATAGCCACCGAGCGACCAGCCGACGACTCCCACCATGTTGGCGTCGATGCCGGCCTGGGTTTCCAGGAAGTCGATTGCGGGGCTTACGAAGGCCTCGGTGTCTACTCGAGCCTTGATGCCGCGCAGGCGAAGTGCCTCACCGGTGCCACCGTGGTCGATCATCAGAGTGCTGATGCCGCGCTTCGCCAGCATCTGCGGGAAGCCCGAGTAGTACATCATCTCCTTGGTAGAGTCCAGGCCGTTCAGCTGGATGATGACTGGGCTCGGCTTGCCGTCCTCGCGGGTTGCCTTGTAGAGATAGCCGGGCAGGTAGGTGTCCTGGTAAGGGATGTTTACCTTCTCCATCGGTGCACCAGCGATTTCGACGTGCTTCATCAGCAGGTCGATCGACTTCTGGTAGGCGGCGTTCCGGCCTTCCCACTTTGGCGACTGCAGGCGCTCGGCCTGCGAGGTGTAGAGGCTAGCGCGGTAGTACTTCTCGCCGGCACTGATCAGGCGACCGGCCTTCTCGTCCTCCTGTGCCGAAGCCAACACGCGGTTAGCTACTGCCTCCCAAGAGTTGTAGAGCAGGTCGGTGCCGAAATCGTCGCCGTTTTTCGAGGCCTCCAGCACCGGCTTGCAGGCGCGGTCAACCTCGTCGATCAAACCACCGTTGTTCAGAGTGGCGACAACCGCCAGGCTCCAGACGTAGTTGGTCGGGAAGTACATAAACATGGCAAAGTCCTTTGGGTCTAGCTAAGAGTCG